>CBFGQN010000470.1:0-3736 GCA_965650895.1 uncultured Ignavibacteria bacterium
GGCCGACGAGACCTTCAAGGAGGAACGGCGCCGCTGGATGCGGCAGATGCACCGGGCCGAACCGGGGGTGAACGTCGAGATCCTGAACGGGGAAATACGTCAGGCGAAACAACGGCTGCGGCAGGAAAAAGGGGGGACCATTCTGAGTGACGCTGAGGGGATCCTGATTCTTCCCGGTCTGCTCGGCTACTGGAATGAACGGGGGAGCGGCAATCAGGCCGGTCGGACGCTGGCCGCCGACATCGATTCTGCGACCGGGAGGATCTACACGGCTGCGGACGGAGGACAGATCTGGCGGGGGACGCTGCAGGGGAACGACTGGCAATCGCTGAACGATCCTGAACGATTCCCCGGCGTACAGATGCTCCGGGTATATCGCTCGAACGGACTCTTTCGTATCCTCGTCGTCTACGGTCCCTACGTCCGCTACTCGGATGACGATGGGGCTACGTGGCAGACCGCCGACAGTCTGGAGAATATCCGGCGGTGGGGAGGTTTCTCCAGAGGAGTTCTGACCGACGGACCGGAACACCTGATGTATGTGCTGGGGAATGAGTGGAACTACGGGGAACCCTGGGGAGCGTTCCGGGTGCTCTACCGTTCCGATGATCTCGGCGAGACCTTCAAAGAAGTGCGGCGCTTCGAGCAAGGTCTGGAGAGGATCGATATATCGGCTCCGTACGGGAGCGACCGGTTGCTGATTCTGCACGGCGATACCCTTTCACGACTCCATCCGGACGGAAGCATGGAGGTGATCTCCTCCCCGGTCGCGCTTGAAGGGGGCTTCGACGGCGTCAGCAATGTGAATATGAGGGGGGCGGACGACGATATCATCTATCTGCATGTGCGCCGGAACGGCCGGAACGAA
Source organism: uncultured Ignavibacteria bacterium (assembly GCA_965650895.1). GTDB lineage: Bacteria > Bacteroidota > Ignavibacteria > OLB7 > OLB7 > JAGWAZ01. The sequence continues at coordinate 869 of CBFGQN010000470.1, forward strand.
ATGCACGCCTCCGGCGATGGCGGACAAAGCTGGGGGATGACCGGCACCACAACCGGACTCTTCAGTCGGCAGAGTCTTGCGGTCTCTCCAAGCGATCCCTACTTCGTTGCCGTCGGAGGGATCGAAGTCATGTACAGCGAAAATGCCGGAATCAAGTGGGATACGGTCAACACGTGGGGAGCCTACTACGGCAACCCGGCGACGATGCTCCATGCCGACATCCCCTTCATCGGATTTTTCACTTCTCCGTCGGGACAGGAGAAGATGCTGATCTCCACCGACGGCGGTCTCTACGAATCGACGACCAGACTGAAGAGCGTGAAGAACCTGTCGCTGAAAGGTCTGGGAGTCAGCCAGTACTACTCGGTCTATACCTCGCGCGTCGACACGAACTACATCTTTGCCGGGGCTCAGGATCAGGGATTCCAGCGGGCGGATGTCGACAGTGGAGGAATTCTTGATTTCGAGCAGGGGATCAGCGGAGATTACGGACACATCACATCGTCCGACGGCGGGCGGAGTATCTGGACAAATTATCCCGGATTTTCCATGGACTACGCCGATGCGCTCGGCTCCCGTCTGGGATGGGGACGTTCGCTTAACTTCCCGACGCGGGGGCATCTCTGGTTGCCGCCGATCGTGGCCGAGCCGGACACTCCCCGTGTCGCATGGGTTGCCGGTGGGGGAATCGACGGGGGGGCGCATCTGATTCGTATGGAATATGCTGACGGTGCGGTAAGTGCAACCGAGCATCCGTTCGACTTCAGTCGGGGGGAGGGGGACATCAACATCACATCCCTCGGCATCTCTCCGGTCGATCCGGACAGTCGTTATGTGATCACAAGTGACGGTCGTTTCTGGGGATCGAAGGATCGTGGGGAGATCTGGGGAGAGGAGGTTTTCACCCCTCCGGGGGGACACTACTTCTACGGGGTAGCGATCACTCCCTCGAAGAGCGATCCGCAAACCCTGTACGTGGCCGGCAGCGGTTATTCAAATCCGGGTGTCTGGATCTCCCGTGACGGAGGGGAGACATTCGACTCGCTGAACCGGGGACTTCCTCCGACGCTGGTCTACGACCTCGACGCCTCGGCCGATGACCGCTTCCTCTTTGCGGCCACGGCTGTCGGACCCTACATGTACATCGCCGATTCGGGCTCGTGGTTCGATATCAGCGGCGGCATTGCTCCGGACCAGACGTGGTGGTCGGTTGACTACATTGACGAGACGAGCGTTGCCCGGTTCGGGACGTATGGTCGCGGGATCTGGGACTTTCGTCTGGTTGTCGACACGACAAGTGGTGTACGGGAGTTGCCGGTGGTGGCCGTATCAGGTCTGGCAGTGGAGGCTCGACGTCTGTCTTCCGGTGAAGGATACGAGTTGCATCTGCACATGCCACAGGACGGAGAGGTACGGGCGGATGTGTTCGACCTTACGGGACGCCGTGTGGCGACGCTGCGGAAAGGGGGGGCGGCATCGGGAGATCACCGGCTCTTCTGGAGTGGTCGTGGAGATGACGGAACAGCTCTCCCTTCGGGCGAATACTTCTGCGTCGTCTCGGCCTTCGGCACGGTTGCCTACGCAAAAGTTCCATTGTTGCAGTAAAAAGTCGTTCCTCTCCCTCTTCTTTTTTTTCCGGTGGAATATTCCTGTTCGGTAATTTCAATCAGAATGCTTCCGTTTGTAACTTAATGCTGCGCCAGGGGTTTTGCTCAAAGGTTTGGCTAACCCATACACAACACGTCGGCTGGTGATGTGTTGAAGTGGAACCGGTAATTACAGGAGACCACAACATGCTCGTACCTCCCATCCTTCCCATAGCGGAACGGCTGTCCGCTATCGTCGTCTCTCGTGAAGAGACCAATCGTACGGAACTGCTCACACTACTGAACGAGCATTTTCCCCGAATCGATGTTGTCGCCCGGACCGAATCGATTGAATCGGCCCGGGATCTTTTGCCTGCGGTCCATCCAGATGTCTTCTTTGTCGACAGTCGGATGCCGGAGGCAAAACGTCCGGAGTTGCTTGACTTTGTCAGCGAAGAAAACGTGCCGATTGTCGTTGTTCGATCCCGTGATCGGTATGATGTGAGGACCGAGGGGGGGGAATCGATGTTCCGGGTGACCGGTATATCAAAACTGCGGGAACTGCTCGATCATCTGACTTCTCTGCAAAACAGAGAGAGATTTCTCTTTCCTTTCCTGACGGCTTTTCAGGATGCGTTGGTGGAACAGACCTGCTACCTGCAGAACAGCAAGCCGACGCAGCGTATTGTTCTCTCCACAGAGAAGGGATTTGTGATTGAAGAGACCGGAAACATCGTTCGGGTGCAGTCGGAAAACAACTATGTGACGATCTTCAGAAACGGCTTGAAGAACATTGTTCTGTCAAAATCCCTGAAGGACTTCGAGGCGGTTCTCGACCGTGAGCAATTCGTCCGTATCCATAACTCCCACATCATCAATATCGACTATCTCAGCGAGTTTGAAGTCAGACAGGGGGGATATGCAGTATTGCGTGATGGAAGCAGGATTCCGGTCTCGCGCAGGAGACAGGGATTACTCGTCGAGAAAATCAAGCGTTTCGCATGCGTGTAACTGTTCGGGGTGGAGTCGATGGACAGCGGCCCCACCCCGAATTTTTTTACTGGTGCTTCTCTCCCTTGCCTTTCCGGCAAGATACCGAATACCCGATTCCGCCAGCCGAATTCCGTCCGGTCGGTACCGAAATCCGCTTGGGTATTGAACGGACCTTCGTGCCGTGCTACTTTACCCGGTACATCAATTGGCTGGACTAAACGAAAGCTGCGAGGGCCCTCAACTCTTCGGGCGGAAGCCATTTCTATCCATCAAAACCTCTGAGAAAAAG
>CBFGQN010000471.1:0-3731 GCA_965650895.1 uncultured Ignavibacteria bacterium
AATTTGTCGGTTCTCCGGCCTCACGTCGCCGAAGCGTCAAAGGGGTCTCGACCGATACACGTTCTTTGAAAAAAGGAGAAGTCTTTGTTGCCGTCAAAGGGGAAAATTTTGACGGGCATGATTTCGTGAAACAGGCCGCCGGAAAAGGGGCGCAGGCGGCCGTCGTCGCATACGACTGGCATCTGGTGAACAGCCGGAAGAAGTGGCGAATTCCTCTTCTGGTTGTGCGCGATACGATCGAGGCCTACGGCCGGATCGCCGCGGACCACCGCCGGTCGTTCGACATCCCGGTGATCGCCGTTGCCGGATCCAGCGGCAAAACCTCCACCAAGGAGATGATCGCCTCGGTCCTCTCGCAGAAGTTCAACGTGCTGAAGACCGAAAAGAATTTCAACAACCGGATCGGTGTGCCGGCCACGCTTCTGCAACTGAACGGGAAGCATGAGGTTGCCGTCATCGAGATCGGAACGAACATGCCGGGGGAGATCGCCGCCCTCTGCCGCGCCGCCGAACCGACCCACGGCATCATCACCAATATCGGATACGAACATCTTGAGTTCCTCGGTTCCATCGAAGGAGTCGCTCACGAAGAAGGGGCCCTCTTCAAGTGGCTCGCCGCCCATGGCGGGACTTCCTTCGTCAACCTCGACGATCCGATTATCACTGAAATGGCCGAAGGTCTCGGAACAACGGTAACGTATGGCCGGACCAGGCGAGCAGACTGTCAGGTGAAAATCGGAAAGCTGAACGACGAGGGGGCGCCGAAGGTCGAGATCGTGAACAACCGACGGAAGAACGTCAAGCAGATCTCCCTGCAATTACATACGCCGGGCAAACATACCGCCTCCAATGCCCTGGCCGCCGCCGCTGTCGGGTTTTCGCTCGGCGTTCCCCCAACCCGGATCAGGAAAGGACTCGAGGAGTACAGACCTGCGGTCGAAACGACCGGAGGGTATGCCCGGCTCGGACTGTTACGACTTGATGATGGGGGACGGGTGCTGAACGATACGTACAATGCCAATCCCGACTCGGTTCGCGTCGCCCTGGAAACCCTTGTCGGCATCAAGACGGGAAGAAAGGGGAAGCGGATCGCCGTCCTGGCCGATATGGCCGAACTGGGCAAGTATGCCCCGGAAGAACATCGCAAGGTCGGAGAGATGATTCCGGAGATGAAGAAGATCGATGTCGCCATCTTTTTCGGACGGAATATGCGCCGGGCCTACGAGGCGATTGCCCTGGCCGACCGTCCGGCCCGCGTCACCTCCTTCTTCTTCAGAAAGAAGGAAAACCTGATTCGCGTACTCAACAGCATCCGCACTCCGAACGATGTCGTTCTGGTGAAAGGATCGCGGAGCATGAAGATGGAGGAAATTGTGGAGGGAATGCGGGATGCAATGGAAAATTCAAAAGGAAAAATCAAACAATAGAGAAGGTAGAGATCGGGATGTCGGTAGCAGGGGATGAAGAGCGTTCACCATTCAAAAGTAAAAATCAACAAGAGGTTGAGGTGGTTGCGAGGGGTCGGAGCATACATCAGGGTGTCCTGCATTTTGAATTTTTCATTTTTCATTTTGAATTGAACTGATTTGCTCTACTATCTGGCGAAATATCTCGAAGAGTGGTTCAGCCCTCCCGGTGCGGGGCTTTTTGAGTTCGTGACGTTCAGGGCTGCGGCTGCGGCCGTTACCGCGTTGCTGATCTCCCTCTTTGCCGGACGGAAGATCATCGCTCTGCTGAAGCGGAATCAGATCGGCGAGCAGGGGAAAAAGGAAGCGCCGAAACGCCACATGGCGAAGGCCGGAACGCCGACCATGGGAGGAGTGATCATCCTGCTGGCCCTGATCGTCCCGACGCTCCTTTTCTGCGATATCAAAAGTGCCTATGTGATCCTCGCGGTCCTGGTCACTCTCTGGCTCGGCGTCGTCGGCTTTCTGGACGATTATCTGAAGGTCGTCAAGAAGCTGAAGAAAGGGCTGATCGCCCGCTACAAGATTATCGGTCAGGTCACGATCGGCCTGATTCTCGGGGGGACCATCTACTTCTTTCCGGACTGGTTTCCCGGAGCCTTCGATGTGCTGCACACGCGAACAACCGTGCCGTTCATCAAGGATACGCTCTTTGACTTCGATATATACTATATCCCGATCGTGGTCTTTGTCCTAACGGCCATCTCCAACGCGGTCAACCTGACCGACGGACTGGACGGACTGGCAATCGGAACCGTCAGCATCGTTGCCCTGACGCTGGCGCTGATCACCTACGTTGCCGGAAATACCGTCGCTGCAGAGTATCTGGATATTCCCTATCTGAAAGGGGCCGAGGAACTTTCGGTCTTCTCCGCCGCGCTGGTCGGTGCCGGACTTGGATTCCTCTGGTATAATGCCTACCCTGCGCAGGTCTTTATGGGGGATACCGGTTCGCTGGCTCTCGGCGGGGCCATCGGGACGATCATGATTCTGGTAAAGAAGGAGTATATGATCCCGATTCTCGGAGGAGTCTTCTTTGCCGAGTCGATCTCCGTGGCGTTGCAGGTACTCTACTTCAAGTATACGAAGCGGAAGTACGGCGAAGGACGCCGGATATTCCGGCGCGCCCCTCTCCACCATCACTTCGAGGAGAAGGGATGGCCGGAAACGAAGGTGGTGACCCGCTTCTACATCGTCGCGATCCTGCTGGCGATCTGCGGACTTGTGACGTTGAAGATTCGATAGCCGAATCCCGACTCCGGACCCTGGTCTCCGGTCGGTGTCGGGGATCGGTGGAAAACGATTCGGTGACCACGGTAGAACTTTATTTGATGTCCGATTGACCTGAAATGTCCGACAAAACTCTCTATACCGTTCTCGGTGCCGCCCGTTCGGGTCTGGCCGTTGCCCGGCTCCTCAGCGAGGAGGGGGCATCGGTCTTTGTGAGCGATGCCGGAGCGGAGAAAGAGTCCGCGAAGGGGATACTGGAATCGCTTCGGATACCGTATGAGTTCGGCGGACATACCGAACGTGCGCTTGAAACCGGGACGATCGTTCTCTCCCCAGGCATCCCGCCGACGATCCCGCTGCTCGCGGAGGCGGAGAGCCGGGGAATCAGGATCACAAACGAAATTGACGTCGCCTCGCGCTACTGCCGCGGGACGATCATCGGGATCACCGGGACCAACGGCAAGACGACGACGACCGAACTGATCGGTCATATCTGCCGGGAAGCCGGACGGACCACGTTCGTTGCCGGAAACGTCGGGACGCCCTTCAGCGAAATTGCCCGGGAGGCGGAGGAGGAGAGCGTCGTGGTGCTGGAACTGAGTTCGTTCCAGCTTGAGAGGATCACGTCGTTCCATCCCCACGTCGCCCTGCTGCTGAACGTGACGCCCGATCATCTCGACCGATACGAGAGCATCGAGGAATACGGAGGGGCGAAGTTGCGCATCACGATGAATCAGACCGAGGAGGATCGGCTGATCTACAACCGGGATGACGGGTGGCTCGGGAGAATTGCACAGATGGAGTTCAGACCCGGCATCCTCGGCTACAGTGTTTATCAGGACGTGGAGCGGGGAGCTTTCCTGCGGGATGGAGAACTGACGATCCGTATGGAGGAAGGGGGAGAAGAAGTGAAGGTGATTCCGGCCTCGGAGATCGGCATCCGCGGACCACACAACCTTGCCAACGCAATGGGGGCGGCTCTGGCCGCAGCAAGCATCGGCATTCCGGTCGGAACGATTCGCGAAGGTTTGCGCT
>CBFGQN010000472.1:0-3725 GCA_965650895.1 uncultured Ignavibacteria bacterium
TCTCCGGAAACTCCACATCGTAGCAGATGTTGATGGCGACTTTCCCCCTGTCCGTATCGAACACATCAATGTCGTTCCCCGGCTTGATCCCCCACCACCGCTGTTCGTTCGGCGTGATGTGAACTTTTGCCTGACGCTCTATCGTTCCGTCGCGCCGGAAGAGATAGGCGATATTGTAGACGTCCTCATCATACTCTGTGTAGTGCGATCCGGCGACGATATTGATCGCATACTTGATCGCAAGCGACTGGAAAAGCTCAATGTAGTTGTCCGTAAATCCGGTCAGCCGCCGGATGGATGTGCCGGGGCGTTCCTGCGGGAGGAAGGAGAGAAGCTGGAGCGTGAAGATTTCGGGGAAGAGAATGAAATCGCTCTTGTAGCCGCTGGCCACATCGACGAAGTATTCGCACTGGTGGGCGAAGTCGTCGAACGAGGCGATCTTCCGCATCTGATACTGCACCGTGCAGATGCGAACCGGCATCGTCGGTCGCGAGTGTTCCGCCGGATCGGGGGAGTAGTAGAGATTCACCCACTCAAGCAACAACGCATAACCGCGCGATTCTCCGTCGGCTCCCAGATAGTCCTTCAGGATACGCTTCAGCGTGAACCCGTTGGCAAGCTGGAAGGTGAGGACCGGATCGTAGAGACGTTTGGCCATCACCTCCTCCACGTATTCGTGGATCGTCATCTCGGCGGCCTGCTCGTGGAAGTTCGGAACCCGTCCCCCGATGACGATCCGCTTCAGGTTCAGTCTGTAAGCCAGTTCCTTCCGGGCCTCGTAAAGACGGCGTCCCACTTTCATCCCGCGAAAGTCCGGATCGACCATCACCTCGATGCCGTAGAGCGTATCCCCCCCGGGATCATGATTGGTGATGTAGCCGTTGTCGCAGACCTCTCCCCAGGAGTGGACATCGCCGTATTCGTAGAAGTCGATGATAAGACTGCTGGCGGAACCGATGATCGTCCCGTTGTATTCCACGCAGATCTGTCCTTCCGGAAAGTGGAGAAGCTGACTTTCAAGCTGATCCCGTCGCCAGGGCTTCATGCCGGGAAAGGCTTTCAGTTGCAGTGCGATGATGTCGTCGAAGTCTTCCGTTCTGATCGGACGGACGGTGATCGACTTCCGGAATTCGTCGAAATTGATGTTCGGCATCGTGGTCTGTCGGTATATGAATGCGTGAATCCTTGCGTTCGGTGCAAGGGGTGAACGGACGAGGGGAAGGGAGGGTGTGATGCCCTTCCGAACTCTTCTTTCATACAGTCATAACACTCGATCTTCCCCCGTAGTTCAGTCGATGCCGTACTCTTTTCTGAATTGCCGTATCTCTTCCAGTACGCCGGGGTCGGTACGTTCGGGATCAACCCGGCTGAAGATGTTGTGGAGGACTTCCTTCTCCTCCTCGCTGATGATGTGATCTTCCAGCGCAAGACGCTTGATCATCGCCAGTTCCTCGTGGTCGATCAGGCCGTCGTTTGCAAAGACGACGAGGAACGAGTATTCGGCGATTTCCCGGTCGCGGGATCCTTCAGTTTTCATGATGGTTGCGGATCTGTGTTGATAAGGTCGACGAACGGTTCGGATCGCCGGAGAACGATGGTCATTCGCTTCCCGATAGTTCCTGGTTGTTCGCAGAGTTCGGTTATTCTCTTGACGTCGTCACTCTTCATCCTCGCACGTTCTGACCACGCGGATGGCGATGCGACGATTCTGCCGTCGGATATTCTCCAGTTCCTCCGGATCCATCTTCCGGGCCTCCTCGGAATCGGGGGCCGGTTCCGGCACGGCGTTCTTCACGCTTCCGTAGCCGATCGTTCCCTCGATCTTCTCCGGCATCACTCCCCGCTCGACAAGCCACGTCTTCACCCGGTCGGCCCGCATCTCGCTCAGTTGAAGGTTCCTCTGGTCCGAACCCTCCCGCGAGGCATGCCCCTCGATGAGCACGCGCAGTCCGGGACACTGGTTGACGTAGGACATGATCTTTGCCAGGCTCTCGGTGGTCTGCGGTCTGGAGAAGTCGAACTCGTCGGTATTCTTCAGGAAGAAGACGGCCGGGAAATCCGTTATCGTCCCCACCTTCGGCGGAGCCGGACAACCGTTCCGTTCCGGCACGCCCCGCACCAGCGGACAGGCGTCCTCGCCGTCGATTACGCTGTCGCCGTCGCTGTCCGGATTGTTCGGATCGGTCTTGTAGGTCTGCACCTCCGCCCCGTCGGCCAGTCGGTCTTTGTCCGTGTCCGGACTCAGGGGATCGGTTCGCCAGATGGTGATCTCCTCTCCATCCTTCAACTGGTCCTTGTCCGTGTCGGCCTCCAGAGGATTTGTCCGGTGGGTGAGGACTTCCTGTCCGTCGCCGAGCTGGTCCTTGTCCGAATCGGTGTCGCGGGGATTTGTTCCCCGTTCGATCTCGTCGCCATCGTTCAGTTCATCTCCGTCGGTATCGGCCTGAAGGGGTTCGGTGGCATATCGTCCCACTTCGTCGCCGTCGCTCAACCGGTCGCCGTCGGTGTCGGCCTGAAGCGGATCGGTCTGATATGTTCGGATCTCCTCACCATCGGAAAGACCGTCCTTGTCGGAATCGGCTCTGAGAGGGTTCGTCCGGTGTCGAAGCAATTCCTCCGAATCGCTCAGGCCGTCCTCGTCGGTGTCCGGCTCCAGCGGATTTGTTCCGTGGCGGCGGACTTCGTCGATGTCGATCAAGTCGTCTCCGTCGGTATCCAGGAGACAGGGATCGGTTCCCACTTGCTCCTCCTCCCGGTCGCTCAATCCGTCCTCGTCGCAGTCGAGCGTCCCGAAGACGTAGTAGCCGATGCCGAGACCGAACGTTCCGAATCCGTCCGGCAGACCTCCGTCATCGAAATCATCCACGAAGTCGCTCAGCGCCAGGTTCACCCGTGCCTCGGCGGTCAGCGTCAGATCGGGGGTCAGATAGTACTCGGCACCGACGCCGACGGGAATCATCAGGGTTGTGTTTGTGTAGAGGGTATCCCGCTGATTGTTCGGAAGCTTCGCTCCCTGCCGGCTGTTGCGCGGGTCGAACGTCATCAGCCCGATCCCTCCGGTGACGTAGGGGACCAGACGTTCCCCCGTCCGGAAGTTCCACGAGCCGGCCACATACCAGTTCGTCATGCTGATCCGGTTCTTCTCCTCCCGGTCGACCAATCCGGACGATCCGGGATAGACGCTGTCGCCCGGCAGACCGAAGTATTCGGGATAGGAGAGAATATCGTCAGCCGAGATACCGTTGCTCAACCATCCTCCTCCGAGCCGTGCAAAGAGCGAGATCTGATGGGTCACGTTCCACCGTACCGAGAGGAGTCCGCCGATATCGGGACTCCCGGAGAACGATCCGTAGTACTGCGTCAGGTCGACCTCTCCTCCGATGGAAATCCGGTCTGCGGCGGTCTGCGCAAGGAGCTGTCCCGTGCAGAGAAGGAAGAAGATCGGAACGGTGCGGATATGGCGGTGCAAAATGAACATCGGAAATGGTTTGGTGTATCTGTACCTGATTGCCGGATAACTCCAGAAAGTTCTATTTAAAACATTCTCGCAAAGAGGCAAGGGGGGGAGCCGTGAGCTGTCAGCTATAAGCCGTGAGCCGTGAGTTGGCAACTGTGAACTTTGCGTCTTTGCTCTTTGCGTCCGCCGCGGCGGATTGCGTGAGTCCGCCGGAAGTGAGAAGTCAGCTCTCAATGCCCTCCTTCTCCCCTCTCTGTCTCATCACCTC
>CBFGQN010000473.1:0-3721 GCA_965650895.1 uncultured Ignavibacteria bacterium
TCTGCTGCGACATCTGATAGCTGACGGCTGATAGCTCAAAGCCGACAGATGAAGAAGTTCAGGAAGATATACCCGCGCCAACCGACATCTGATAGCTCAAAGCTCAAAGCCGACAGACTGAATACGTACCCCCTGCCGATCTACCCGGAGCATCCGGTTCCCTGTTTGAAGAGATTCCGGTTTTCCTTATCATTGGCCTCGTGTCCGGAGTCGTGCAGAGCTTCCGGCGAAGGCCATTCCGGACTCGTATCGTTTCGACCTGTTTGTATCACCTTTTACCCTGATCGCCATGTCAGAACCTGCCGCTTCGGTCGCTCCTTCCGGACGCGATACACTCATTGCCGTCGTTACCGACGATGCCGATCTTCTCCGTTTTCGGGATGAACATTGGTATCGGTTGCCTGATCGTGCGCTGGGACGTTCACTTGGAAAGAACGTGCTGAGGGAAGTTGGAAATCTTGCTCTCTATCAGACCGGCGGAATCACCGAGGGGTTGCCGGGGAGTATCGAGTTCTGGGGAGAGGTTGCCGGGATCGACTCGATGTCTCGCGGGGAGTTGCTTCCGGAAGAGCCGGATCATCCGGCGGCCGATCAACTCTACCACCGCATTCGCCTTGCCGGAGTCCATCGGCTCGGCAGACCGATCACCTGCCGCCGTCCCCGTCGCGTGACGTTCATGCGGACCACCTTCGACCGATTGCTCCGGGCTGCCGATCTGGGAGATCTGATTATCGGTTCCGAATCCGAAGAGCGTCTTGCCGACGCGTTGCGCATCCGGGATCTGGAGGTCGAGCGAAAAATCTATATGCAGGTGAAGGATGCTGTTATGGAAGTCGATCTCGGGCTGTTTGTCGAACAGGGAGGAATCGGTCTTCTCTGTGGTGAGGAAGATCGTAGCGTCGATCCCCCGTCGGACCGGCTGCCGTACGCCTGGAAGATCCTCCGGTTCTCCCCTGAGAAAATCGAGCGGAATCTGGAAGAATGCCTGCGGGAGATTCTGGATGTGGTCGAACGGCTGCGGCGGGAGCGGGACTGACCGGGCGTTCAGGGTGATGTATCCCCGTTCATCTGTTATGATCCGTCAAATCCGTGTACCGTTCTCCGGACAGCTCGATGCAATGGTACAGGATGATGCGGATGCGACGGATCGGCACGGACAAGATCGATCTTCGCTACCGACGCTTTCTGGCCAGTTCCTCCATCATCTCGGTCTGGATCGCCTGAATCTCCATCAGCTTCTCCCACTGACTGTGCAACAGCAGATCAAGTTTGTCGTGCAGATGGCGAATCTCCAGTTCCGCCTTCAGGTTCACCCGGTAATCATTCTCGCTCCGCAGACGATCCTTTGCCTCCTGCCGGTTCTGGCTCATCATGATGATCGGTGCCTGGATGGCGGCAAGGCAACTGAGAATCAGGTTCAGCAGGATGAACGGATAGGGATCGAACGGTCGGCCGAGAAGGGCTATGTTGACGAGTATCCAGATGACCAGCAGGGTACCGAAGAGACTGATGAACTTCCAGCTCCCGCCGAAGGAGGCTACCTGGTCGGCAATCTTCTCCCCGAACGTTGCCTGCTTCAGAAACATCCTCTCGATATCACGGGCCATCGTATCGTTCTCCCGGAGTGACTTTGCGGTCTCCTCTTCCAGCCGACTCAACGCTCCGCTTTCCTCTTCCATCAGCTTCAGCACATACTCGGAGCGGACCCGGTTGAGGCAGTCCAGGCAGAGCCGACCTTCTTCGGTCAGCTCCGGATGATGCCGGCGGATGTGGGAGAGCAGGCCCGGACGAAGAAGACTCAACGGAAACATCCGTTGGGGAATCTCCTTCCGGTTGCAGAGAAGACAGGAATCCCTGAAGGAATGGTGCTCGCTGCTCGATTGCTTCGTTGTCATAGGTTTTCTTCGCAGATTGTCCGCTGTTGTCGATTAAACGGGGTTGCACTTTCGTGTCGAACGCCCCCGTAACCCGAAGTCGGGATTGCCGTAGGCGGGGACCGCCCGTTGTTCACATCCGTTGTTCAGGGCTAATTTATCGACCTCACGTATATTCCTGATCGATTAAAGGGACAGTTTTCCATGAACCGATTGCGACGTTTTCTCTACAGTTCTGCCCTTCTCCTCTGCGGAGTCATGGTGGCCGGCTGTCCTCACCATATCGAGAATCTGGTCGACGAAACGCTCCCTCCGGAAGAATATCAGCCCGACTATCTGAAGTCGAATCTCTCACTGGATGAATTTGCCGCCCGATACGATACGGCAGACCCCGAAACTTCAGCCCGCATTCTTGCCTACTGGCGTCAGATCGATTCGCTCCGTCGGCTCGGGATTCCTCCGGAAGACTGGCCCGCCGAACCTGCTGCGGTTGCCGGAACAGGCCGGATCGATACCGTGTTGCCGGTGATCAGAATGGACATCCGATCGGTCGATGACAGTCGCTATCCCGATCAGGTGGAAATGCTTGCCTATGTTTTTGATACTGCCGGCAGCTATATCTCCGGTCTGGCCCCGCCCCATTTTCAGGGGACCGGAGACTGGCGGGATTACTGGCGCGTGTTGATCGATTCGTGCGGCGGGACCGCTTCGGTGATCGAGAATTTCAACGTCGAGGAAGTGAGTGAAGAGACGCGCCAGCCCTACTCCCTTGCCTTTGTGCTGGATCATTCGGGGTCGATGGGAGAGATTCGCGTGCGTCGCCTTCGCAAGGCGATTGCCCTGTTGTTGCGGGGGATCAGCAAGCGGGACAATGTGTCGGTGATCTCGTTCACCGACAAAAATTTCGTCGAGGTGCCCCTGACCGGAGAGAAACAACGATGGGTTACCGGATTCGATTCCACGGATCTGACCACCTACGGCGGCGGCACGGCTCTCTACGACGCGACTATTGCCGGGATCGAGGAGGTGGGACGTGGTCCCGAGGACTCGCGCAAGGTGTTGATTGTCTTCAGCGACGGTGGAGACGGCAGTTCAAAGGCGGAGGTCGAGGATGTGCATCGGAAAGCGCGGGAAAACAATGTCGCCCTCTATACCATCGCCTACGGTCCGGCCGACAAGGAGGTCCTGAACAATCTCGCGCAGTATACCGGCGGAAGGATGTACAGAATCTATCGGAGCAAGGAATTCCTCGATGTCTTCATCGATATTTATCGTCGGCTCAACCGGTTCTATCGCATCACCTACCGTCCGCCGGAATGTGCCGGTATCCACACTGCCCGTCTGTCGCTGACGTTGCCGGAGTTCGGCATCGGTCGGTTGTGGGGCGAAGGGGTCTACGACAGGTCGGTCATCACGCCGTTCGATACGGTCGGAAGCGTCGTCTTCCTCAACATAGAGTTCGATCTGAACGAGGCGACGATCAGACCGGAGTCGATCCCCGCCATCCGCGAAGTTGCCGACGCCATGAGACGCTACCCCGAAATGCAGCTTGAAATCCGGGGACATACCGACGATCAGGGGAGCGAGGAGTATAACCTGAAATTGTCGGAACGTCGGGCGCAGGCCGTTGCCGAAGCGTTGATCGATATGGGGGTCTCCCGTCTGCGACTTGCCGTCAAAGGTTTCGGCGAGACCCGGCCGCTGGTCCCGAATGATTCGGAGGAGAACCGACGAAAGAATCGGCGAACGGAGTTTGTGATTCTGTCGCGGTAAACGGGGTGTCGGAAGGTGGACGAGGTTTGGCTGCGGAAAGGGGTACGGGGGACAAGGGGTACGATGGGGTAATT
>CBFGQN010000474.1:0-3709 GCA_965650895.1 uncultured Ignavibacteria bacterium
AAGCACAACGAAAGTCCGAATACGTCCTGAGTCAGGAGTCAAGAGTTGATTGGTTTGTGGTTGAATGGTTCAATAGTTGAGAATCGCGGTAGCCGTCGGCTTTATGCCGACGCCGGGATGCCCGGAGCGGATCAAGATCTCCCGATACGGTATCGAAGCAAAACAAAAGTCCGCATCCGTTGTGAATCATGAGTCGAGAGTCAGGAGTCCCTTTCATTATCATCGACCCTCTCTCTTCTTTGCGTTCTTCTTCCCTTTGCGCCTTTGCGTGTACGTCTTTGCGTGAAGATTCCCGGACATTGCATGGTATTCCGGCACTGATGCAGCCGACCTCAAACCTCCCTTTTCCCTTGTTTGTATCAACCTGAAATCCTAAATTCCCTTCGCAACCGGGCTTGTCCGGCCCGTGACCGAACGTGTGGCAACGGTAAATCCGCGCAGAACCGACTCCCGGATCGTATGATCTCCGTCTCCATTGCCCGATCCCTTTCCGGTGCATTCCGGAAAGAACCACGCCCGGTCTTCCTGCATTGTGACCGTATCAACGAACTTTTGCCGATCGGCGGATTGTTCTGTGATTCTATGCAGCCTGTGTCGCCACAGACCGCAAAGGGAAAACAGACTTCCGAGCCGCTGAGCCGGAAAACCGATCAGCAAAAACAACGATGCGTCATGTTTACAAAGTCAATCTGGAATCAGTTCGCCGATATTCACGACCATCCGACACTCGACGGAGATATCACCGTCGACGCGGCAATTATCGGCGGGGGAATCACCGGCATCTCCACCGCCATCCTGCTATCCTGCTTGCCCGGCAGGGACTCAGCGTGGCGGTGCTGGAGAGTCGGAAGGTCGGCGGGGGGACAAGCAGCCACAGCACCGGCAACCTCTACTGCGTGGTCGATAAAAATCTGGGACATCTGCAGAAGAAGCATGACGCCGATGTCATCCGACAGGTGGTCGGCTCCCGCGCCGCCGCGCTGGAGAGGATCGAGGGCTGGGTCCGGGAATTCGGGATCGACTGCGATTTCAAACGGGTGCCGTGGTATCTCTATGCGGCATCGGAGAAGAACAACGGACGGATCGCCGAGGAGTACGAACATGCCCTCGACGCCGGTCTCCCGGTCGGACGGGTCGATGCCTCCGCTTTTCCCCTTGACGGGGTGACTGCCGGGATGCGACTGGAACGGCAGGCGCAGATCAACCCGATGCGCTACGTGCAGGGACTGGCCAAGGCGGCCGCAAGCGACACCTGCCGCATCTACGAGTGCACCCGGGTGACCGATGTGGTGGAGGAAGAGGAGAGCGTGACGCTGGCCACAACCGGCGGTATGGTCCGTGCGAAGTACGCGATCCACGCCACGCATATCCCGAAGGGGATCAAGGTGGTCCAGACCGAACTTTCGATGCACCGCGAATACGGCGTCGCCTGTCCGGCCGGCGACCGGGAGTTTCCCGAGGGGATCTTCTGGGGCTACCACGACGACGGCAGGAAGTTCTCCTCGCGACTCTACGAGCGGGAGGGGGAACGCTTCGTGATGGTGATCGGCGCCGAACACCGGGTGGGACAGGCGAAGAACAATGAGGAGAACATCCGCGAACTGGAGGAGTTTGCGCGGGAGCAGTACGGTCTGACCGAGACGGCATTCCGCTGGGGAGGGCAGCATTACAAACCGGCCGACCTGCTCCCCTACATCGGACCGGAAAGCCGCGGCTCGCGGGTCTTCGTGGCCACCGGCTTCTCCACCGACGGACTGGTCTACGGCACGCTGGCCGGGATGCTGATCGCCGACGCGATTGCGGAAAAGGAGAACGAATGGGCCGACCTCTACAACGCCCACCGCTTCACCCCGCTGAAATCGGCCGGGAACATCGTGGGACAGGGACTGAACGTGGCAAAACAATACCTGAAGAAATGGACGGGAGAAACGGTCAATGAGAAAGACTTCGATCACATCCCGAACGGAGAAGGGGGCATCGTGGAGGTGGAGGGCAAAACCATCGCCGCCTACCGGGACGACTCCGGCGCGCTCCACACCCTCTCGGCGGTCTGCCCCCACATGAAATGCATCGTCAACTGGAACCGTGCCGAACGGACGTGGGACTGCCCGTGCCACGGAAGCCGGTTTGATACGAAAGGAGAAGTGCTGGAGGGGCCGGCGTTTGGGGGGATGGGATCATAGGAGAAGGAGCTTGAGAATGAGAAAGTCTGCAGTAACGAGGATTAGTAGAACGGATCTATTCAGTGAGCGTACCAAGTAATGGTTACTTAATTTTTAGGAGAAAAAATGGCAAAAAGAATCTTTATCAGTTTTGCAGTTGAGGATAAAAGCCTTCGTGATCTTCTGGTAGGCCAAGCTAGAAATTCTTCTACACCTTTTGAATTCGTTGATATGTCAGTTAAAGAGCCTTGGGACTCCTCTTGGAAAACGAATTGTAGAATAAAGATAAAAGGCTGTGATGGAGTTTTAGCCATTGTTACTAAAAGTACACGGAGTGCAAGTGGACAGCTTTGGGAGATGAAGTGTGCGAAAGAAGAATATATACCTCGCCAAGGTATTTGGGGAGATAAAAGAAATAAGCCTTTGTTTTTACCTCAAGAGTTGGTCGGTACTCGCATTGTTGATTGGACTTGGGATAATATAGCTAGTTGGATAAGGTCACTTTAGGAGAACATAGTATGAGAAAAGCATTGATAGTCGGTATCGATTATTATGATCACATTAATTCGTTGAATGGGTGCGTAAGAGATGCCGAAAATGTTAAGTCTGTCTTGGCGAGAAATGGCGATTATTCTGTGAATTTTGATGTGCACCTTGTAAAGGCTTGGAATAGTAGTTCGAAAGTTGATCGTAGAAAGTTGAAGGATGATGTTGATGCCCTGTTCAAGGATGATAATGATGTAGCCTTGTTCTATTTTTCAGGACACGGATATATTAGTTCGACTGGTGGATATCTTTTGACATCGGAGTGCAAAGAGGGAGATGATGGTCTCTCTTTGAACGAAGTGCTTTCTATTGCTAATAAGTCTGCAGCCAAAAATAAAATTGTAATTATTGATGCTTGCCATTCTGGGATAATGGGCAATCCTGATGTGGATGATCTAAAATCTGAAATAACTGAGGGTATGACTATACTGACAGCGTCAGGAGCGAATCAATATGCTATTGAAGAAAACGGATCAGGCATTTTTACTAATCTTTTTGTAGACGCTTTAGAAGGGGCAGCTGCTGATTTAGTGGGGAATATCTCTCCAGGCAGTGTATATGCCCATGTGGATCAGTCTCTAGGAGCTTGGGAACAGAGGCCAGTATTTAAAACCAATGTCAAGACTTTTACATATTTGAGAAAAGTTGAGCCCCCTATACCTCTAGATCAGCTTAGAAAAATTATACAGTTTTTCCCGAGTAAAGATTTCCAATTTTCACTAGATCCTTCCTATGAGCCTGAAAGAAGTGGAACTGAGCCTGACGATGTGCCAGATCCTATAAGGAAGCATACAGATCAGTTTAAAATCTTGCAGAAATTTAACCGAGTAAATTTGGTTAAACCTGTAGGTGCTCCTCACATGTGGCATGCTGCAATGGAGAGCAAGACACTACGCCTCACAGCTTTGGGCGAGCACTATCGTGGGCTTGCGGCAAAGAGCCTAATCTGAAAGCCATGCGGTTACACGCGGCGGGCCCGTAAGCTTCGTGTGGTTCCGCTG
>CBFGQN010000475.1:0-3707 GCA_965650895.1 uncultured Ignavibacteria bacterium
CACAAGGTAACCGAAGGCTCGGACGGTCCGGGGAGAACGCTCGGACAGTTGAGGCCGGATGTTCGGACACCGGAAAAAAAGGGACGGGAAGGACTCTGGGGAAGACCGGTGAAGATGAAAGAGAGGGAGACCATACTGGCCGATTTCCTGAACCACGGAATCCTTCCGTTTGTGGGTCGGTGCGAAGAGCTGGATGAAATCAGGGAGTTTATCGCCGGGACGATCGATGCGACGTCGCTTCGATCCATCCTGATCACGGGAGAAGCCGGTATCGGCAAGAGTCGGCTGGTAGAGGAGATGATCCGCCGAAGCGGAACCGACGGTGAGGTGACCGTCCACGCCCGCCTCCGCCCGGCTTCCAGCACTTCTCCGGTCTCCCTGCTTGCTCACGCGCTGCACGACTCCCCCTCGGCCCGTCCGTTGCTGCGAAGAAGATTGAAGGCCTCCCTCGAAGAGGTTGTCGAGGCCGTTCGCCGACTTTGCCGTCTTCGTCCCACACTGGTTGTGCTTGAGGATATTCATCTGCTGGAAGGAGATACGCTCCACGATTTCGCCGGGCTCCTGACGGCCCTTTCCGACGATCCGGTCTCCCTCCTCTGTTCTTCCCGTCCCGACAACGATGCCCCGTCGGCTCTGCTCGAAGCGTCGTTGACCAGGCGGATACGACTCGAAGGGTTGAGAGAGGAAGATATCGACCTGCTGAGCCGTCAACTGTTCGGCGATCCGGCCGACGGAACGGCAGCCCGAAGTCTTGCTGAAGCGACGCTGGGGAATCCGCTCGCAATCCGGGGAGGATTGCGAGGGGCATTGCGTCAGGATGCGATACGGCGGGAGGATAACGGCTGCTGGAGACCGGACCATCGCTTCGATGAGATCGTCCGTCGCGGAGCCGGGTCGATCTCCGAAGGTCTGGCCGCAAGCCTGACCCCGGAAGAGCGCGTGGCTGCCGACCGACTTGCCTGTCTGGGAGAAATCTTCTCGTACGAAGGGGCACGCATACTGCTCGGCGAGGAGACCGACGGGATGATCGGCCACCTTCTCTTCAAGGGAATCCTCGTCCGTCCGATTGCCGCGGCCGCCTCTCTTCCCGGCACACAGCCGAGTCGCAAACCGTTGCTTGCCTTTACGCACACGCTCGTTCACCACAGACTGCTTGCCGAGGCGGATGTGCCGGCCGAACGTCTTCTGCTGATTCTTCTGAACCGCGAGCCGCTCTATGCCATCACTCCTTACGAGGCGCTGGCCTCCTGCGGAGCCGGCTGCGCCTCACTGGTTCGCCCCCGACTGCACGAACTGACCGGGGAGAGCATCCGGACCGCATCGGTGCTGGAAAGTTCCTCGGAATGGAAACTTGCGCTCCGATTGATCGAGGCACTGCTTGCAGTCACACGGGCATCCGGAGCCGAAGGCCCGGAACGCCTCGGCAACGAACTCCCCCTGCTCGACGCCTATCTGCTGGTTTCGCGGGAACTGCACGGCAGGGAGTTCGATCAGGTGCTCCGCACCTATCGCAAGACCGCCGCCGCCTCCCTCGACTTCGAGTCCCGCTCCCACCTGTTGAAGGGTCTGGTACACAAGTACCGCCGTGTGGTCTACACCGACCATGCGGGGGGTGATCCGGACAGACTGGAAGAGAAGATCGCCGCACTGACTGCCGAACATCCCGGACTTCTCCGGACCGAAGGGTATATCCGTTTTCTGGAATGGAAGACCGAACGGGCCGCTCTGCTGGGAGACTGGGAGACGCACGCGGAGATCGAGGCGAAGCTTGAGGGGCTGGCGGAGATGTCCGATCTGCCGGAGGAACTGCACAATGACCTGCATCGCCAGTTACGGACGAACTTTCTTCCACTGGTCCGGACGCCGGAAGAGTATCGCAAACGCCTCCGGCTGATCGAGGAGGCCGACGGCAATCGGGAAGGACTGAGCGAGACATCCTGGCTTCTGCAGAAGGCCCGGTTCTACGGTCTCACCGGCCACTTCAAACGACAGGCGGAAATCTATCGGGAGGCCGAGTCGCTTGCACGGAAACGGGGGAGAAACGACGTCGCACGAAGCCTGGCCGAGAGTGCCGTCAAATGTCGCGTAGCTCTGGGATTGCCGCCGGAGGAGGCCGAGGAACGACTGCTTCGCATCAACGCCCTGGCTACCGACGAGAACGGCAGATCAACCGACCCGATCGTCGTCAACAACCTGACGGCGGTCGCCCTGCTGAGCGGCAGCGTCTTCTGGGCATTGTCCTTCTATGACCGGTATTTCCCGAAGACGACCAATCCGACCATCCTTCCTCACCTGCTTGCTCTGCGACGGAAGGATCGGGCCGGAAGCTGGCGGAAGACCGATCCCCATCCGGCCCTTGCCGGTGTGTTCGAACCGATACTCCGCCTGCTTCTGCACGAGGAGACCGATAAGGACCGGATTCTTCTGCGGAACTTTATCGGGGAGATCACCGCAACCGAGCCGATTGCTACGCGGCATATCCTGTTTCTGGAAATTGCGCTCCGTCTTCTTGAAGTGGGGGAAGATCGTATACCCGAAGGGGACTCCCTGCTGCGTGAGGGAGTGGGCAAGGCTCTTGCCTGGTCGAGCGAACGTGAGTTGTGGACGTTTATGGATACGATCCTTTCCCGCTTCGGAGACCGACTGCAGCCGCAGGAACGGAAGAAGAATGAAGCCGTGGCCGAAGCGATCCGGAACGCCACGCTCTCTCTGGCAACAACGGAAGGAAGTCCGAAAGAAAAAGAACTGTCTCTCTCGATGTTCGGAACGATCGAGGGGAGCACAGGAATGAGCGAGCCTCCGATTCGTCCCCGGGGAGAACGTCTGCGAACGCTTCTGGGAGTGATGGCTGCGAACGAGCTGCTGTCGCGTCCCCTCGATCGCGAGGAGTTCCTCCGCATCGCCTCCGGACAGAACGAGGCGGCACGACAGGCCCGTGATGTCGTCAACAAGACGGTCTCCCGTCTGCGCGAGTCCTTCGGAAATTCCGACTTCATCCTCACCGATGAAGAGACTCCGCGACTGAACCGAGCACTGGTTGAAGTGGACATTCTGGAAGTGAAACAAAAGCTGCGGAGTGCGGAAGAGTCTCTGCGTCGCGGAAACCTGGCCAGAGCCGTCGCCGACATCCGGAGCGGACTCGGGCTGTGGGGAGGAGCCGTCCCATTCCCGGCGCTCTATGATGAATTCTTCGAGACGCTGCGGGATGAGTTCGAGACGGAAGTGCGTGACCTGGTACTTCGCACCGTCGAGGAACTGATCGAGCTTGAGGACTTCGATGGAGCCGAGGATCTGCTCAGAATCCTTGTGGAGTATATGCCGGAAGATGAGGAACCGGTAGCGATGCTGATAACGGTACTGGAGCGGTCGGGAAAGAAGACCGAGGCGGTAAGGATACGGACCAATCCGGCGACCGAAGGGATCGAACCCGTGTGAGGGGATGTCATCGGATGAAGTTTGTCCTCTCCTGATCTTTTTATCCGCTGTCGGCATAAGGGACCGACGATGGTTTACCATCCGCCGCGGCGGAGACACCAGGACACTACGAAGATCGGGACGCCTCCATCTGTTAAGAATGTGAATTCTTTCGGAAGATTTTCCCGGAAAGCAGTATACTTGCAGCGAGAATCAGATCGATCATTTCCAACAGATATACTGAGCCGTGCCGGAGCATCACAATGCCCTCCCCGATTCTGACTGGGGTGAAG
>CBFGQN010000476.1:0-3702 GCA_965650895.1 uncultured Ignavibacteria bacterium
GATTCACACCCGATGTCGCAATGTTCGTCAGTTTCTTGTCGGCCGCCTTCTCCTCGTCGATCGTCTCCTTCAGCAGATCGATCGCCTCCTTCTCTCCCAGTGCCTTTGCGTAGGTAATCACTGTTCCGTAGGCGGCAATCTCGTAATGCTCCACGCGCTGGGCGGCTGCGATCAGACCGGCATCCAGAACGTCCTGGTTGACGTCCTTTTCCTTCAGAAGCTCTTCCCCCTCCTCGATCAACCCTTCCATTCCCTTGCACTTGACTCCTCCCGGCTTCTCGTCATATGATGCAAAGATCTGCTCGATGCGCTCCACATGGCGCTTTGTCTCCTGCAGATGATCGGCGAACGCCTGCTGAAGTTCCGGTGACCGTGCGGCCTTGCTCATCTTCGGCAGGGCCTTCGTCAACTGCTTTTCCGCACTGTAGATGTCTTTCAATTCGTGGATATACAGATCTCTGAGCGACTTCATCGTTGCCATATATTCCCTCCTGATAATAAATGATGTTGTACACGTACACTGCGGTGAATCGCCAATACTTGCGTGAGAGTTAACAGATGCACGAAAAGAAAAAGTTCCCGTCGTCCGATAATGGTGGATAACCAGGAATCGACGTCTCCGGTTTTACCTCTGCGGAGCCTGCCGACCGACACCCGGAGATGAGAACCTTCACAATGCGCCCCCCGGTGTTTCCGTACATTCCGGCATGACGACCGACCACGACATAACCGAAGCGATCCGCCGTCACGCACTCAACGAACTCGGCTTCGACCTGATCGGCTTTGCTCCGGCCGGGCGTCTCTCCGGCGAGGGAGTCCGGCTGGAGGAATGGCTTGCCCGCGGCTACAACGGCTCGATGGAGTGGCTGGAGCGGGAGCCGGAGCGGCGGATTGATCCGCGCCAGATCCTCCCTTCGGCCCGCTCGGTGATTGTCGTGGCGAAGAACTACTACACGCCGGTGGAACATCCGCAGGAGCCGGACCACGCAAAGATCAGCCGCTATGCCTGGGGACGGGACTACCATCGCATTCTGCCGAAGAAGCTGAAGAAGCTTCACCGGCACATCCTGACGCTCGATCCCGAAGCGGAGAATCGCTGGTACGTCGACGCCGGTCCGGTGATGGAGAAGGCCTGGGCGGTCCGGGCCGGACTCGGCTGGATGGGGAAGCATTCCAACGTCATCACCCGGTCGCACGGAAGCTGGGTTTTTCTCGGCGTGATGATGACCTCCCTTGAACTCGGCTACACCGATCCGATCCCCGACTTCTGCGGCACCTGCACCCGCTGCATCGACGCCTGCCCGACCGACGCCATCACGCAGCCCTACGTTGTCGATGCCAACCGGTGTATCAGTTACGTGACGATCGAGCAGTCGCCGGACGAGCCGATTGCTCCGGAGCTTGCCCCGAAGCTCGACCGCTGGGTCTTCGGCTGCGACATCTGCCAGGACGTCTGTCCGTGGAACAAGTTCCGGCAGCCGACCGACGAGCCGGACTTCGCCCCCCGCCCGGGGCGACTCGACCTGACGTTCGACGAGATCCTTGCAATGAGCGACGAGGAGTTCCGGGAGCGTTTCCAGGGGAGCCCGATCATGCGGGCGAAGGCCGAAGGGTTGCGGAGGAATGCCGGGGCAATTCAAAAGGCAAAAGGCAAAAGGCAAAAAGGAGAAGGGGAAGGGGGAAAGAGCGGAGAGTAGGCGAGGTCAGGTTGTTTTCGCGCAACGTTTCAGGAAGGCAAGCAGGCCCAGTTCCTCGTCGCTCAGCCATCTTCGCAGGTTCCGGCCGGTGTTGGCCGGGATGTTCGACAGGGAGATGAATTCTCCTTCGGAGAAGGCGCGGATCACCTCCGGGTGGATGTAGTGCTTCCGGCAGACCGCCGGAGTATTCCCCAGTTCTTTCGCAACGGTTCGGACCATCTCTGTGAGAGATTGTCGGATGATCTTCTCGTCATCGCTCTTTTCCATCCGTGCAAGCTCCCGGATTGCCAGGACCGTGCCGACCCACGTGCGGAAATCCTTTGCGGTGAATCCGTCTCCGGCGATCCCGTGCAGGTAATCGTTCACGTCGTCGGAATCCACCCTGTTCCGCTCCCCGCTTTCATCGATATACTGGAAGAGTTCATAACCGGGAACTTCCTCACATTTCCTGACGGCCCGTGCAGCGCGGGCATTGGTGATCTCCAGCACCTGCTTCACCCCTTTCTTCCCCGTGAACTCCAGCTTCAATCGGCTTCCGTTCACTTCCACATGTCGTTTGCGCAATGTCGTCAGTCCGAATGATCCGTACTCCTCGGCATACTCGTCATTGCCGACCCGGATACCCGTAGCGTCCAGCAGGTGAACGACGAGAGCCAGAACCTTCTCCCGGCAGAGTCTGCGCAGGCGCATATCCCTGTCGACCTGTTCTCTGATGCCGGGCAATGCCTCACCAAAAGCGATCATTCGGTTATACTTCGTCTCGTCCCGAATCCGTCGCCACTTCTCGTGATAGATATACTGTTTCCGTCCCGCCTCATCCCGTCCGGTCGCCTGGATATGTCCGTTCTTCCAGGGAGAAATCCAGACATCGGTCCAGGCTGGGGGGATCACCAGCAATGCGATGCGCTCCCGTTCCTTCCCTTTCAGAAGCTTTCCTTCGGTGTCATGATAGGAAAATCCCTTTCCCCGTCTGCGGCGCGTGAAACCGGGATGGTCGTCGCAGACGTAGCGGAGCCCGGCCTCCCGGGCGGAGAGTTCCGGAGGGGGGGCGATGGCTTCGAGTGTGTCGTCGGATGTTTCCGTCAGGTCCCGTCTGTTCGGCATGTGATCTTCCGGAGCGATGTCTTTGCTGCGTGGTATCGTTCCGGGGAAACATTGTGGTGAAAAAAAAGGTGCCCGGGATCATGGCTCCTCTCCGGGTGCGATCTCCCCGGGGAATCGTGTGATGTTTACGGACTGATGCCGGAGTGCCGCCCCGCGTTGCGGGGCTTGGATGGTGGTGGGGGCTTCCGGTCTCCGTGCTGACGCACGGAGCTATGGGATACGGAGCCGCGGGAAGGGGTGAGTGGGCTTGCTGCCGAATTATCGGAATTCTCCGGTCACCTCTATTCCTCCGACGATATTGTCGTTCAACTCTTCAAGGTCTTCCGCCGGAATCCACCACTCCGTATGGTGCGCGGCTCCGACGCGATGGATCCCGTATCGCTGCATGAACTCCCTGCGGACTGCAAATCGCGTAACGAAGCCTGCGCCGCTTGCCGGAACGTTCCACTTTCGCGCGATCTCCTCGGCATACTTCTCGTTCGTTACCGGATAGAAGATCGGCTGCTCCGGCAGACGGGGAGGCCATCGACTGAAATTATTTTGCCTGAGAAGTTCCAGCTCTTCCGTGCCGACCGGACGGTAGAGAATAACGGTATCCATCAATTGATCATGTTGTGGTTCGGAACAAGCCACACATTCCTTTGTGCATTCTTTGTGTTCTTCGTGATTTGGTGGTAAAAAACAGACAGACACGAAGAGACCACAAAGCTCGCAGCGCACGTAAAAAAACTTCTTCCCCCTGCCTGACTCAGACCTTCAGCGAACCGCGGAATCCTCTGGCCGCATAATAAGAGGATGCCCCGTTGTGATAGACGAAGACGTGGTCGTAGCGGCGGTCACAATAGAGGGCGCCGCCACGTTCCCTGATCTCGGAAGGTGTCGTTATCCAGCTCGATGTCTT
>CBFGQN010000477.1:0-3700 GCA_965650895.1 uncultured Ignavibacteria bacterium
CCCAGAGCGGGGCCTTGTTGCCGACTTTTCTTCCAAGCAGAGCTTCGCCGACTGCGGCACCAAGTGCCGCCTGAGTGATAGAGTCCATAGATCAGAGATGGTGCGTCAATATATGAGTCCCGGTCTCTCTCGTCTGTTCGCCTTCGATCCGTTCTTCTTCCAATACCCGCAATTCCACGTTCCGCAAATATCGCCAGACGATACCGGCGGTCAGAAGAGCACTGACCATACCCAGCAGAGCACTGCCGGTAAATCCCCACACTCCCCAGACAAGTGATGCGACCGCACTCCCCAGGCCATAACCGATCTGAGCGGTCGAGGTCACCAGGCTCATCACCGCTCCCCGCTGTTCTCCGGGCACCAACTGGGTTAACAGTGCTCCCAGGGGGACCATCCGGGGGGCCATACACATCATCATAAGACAAAACAGCGGATAGATCACCCAGAAGAACGAGGGCTGCACCAACGTGATAAGGGGTAGCAGCAGAGCGATGCCGATCGCAACACCGATGATCACTCCGGTTCGGCCAATCCGGTCTGAAAGTTTTCCGGCCTGCGGACCGGCAATGATTTTTGTCACTCCCCCCAACATATAGAGAAGCGACACCATCGCTACCGAGAACCCGAGGTATTCCTCAAGCCATGTCGGGAAGAACGTCTCGAAGAGAGAGAAGCCCATGAGCATCGTCATATATGCCACGGCAGCAGACCGAACCTCGCGACGACGCAGAAGGGCGGCATAGCTGCCGAGAGCGCTCCGGACTGAAAGAGATGTGCTCAGTGTGACCCGGGGTTGGGGAAGTTTGAAAAGCATGAACAGGAACGAGAGGGCAGCCAGCAATGCAAATGCAAGGAAAGGAGTACGAAAGCTGAACCAGTCAGCCAGGAGGTTTCCCAGAGGAATCCCCAGAACCTGTCCGACGGCAATGCCGCTCATCACCCACCCGCTCGCCCACCCGCGACGATGAACCGGAAAGTAATCTCCGACATAGGAAATGACCGCCCCGCTGAGGAGGCCGCCTGCTACGCCGGCAAAGCCGCGCATTGCCAGCAGAAGCGGAAAGCTGTCGGCAACGACATGCAGTCCCAGAGTAACGGCAAGAAGTCCGGCCCCTGCCAGCAGAATACGGCGACGGCCATAACGATCGGAGATCGGCCCGGCCACAAGGGCGAAGAGGCCGACCGCCATTGCATAGATCGTCACCAACAACCCAAGAGTCGACTTGTCGACATGCAACTCCTCGGCGATGCGGGGAAGAATCGGAGCCACAATCATAACCTGACTGGAGGCAGCAAAGACAAGCAGCCAGAGCGTCAGAATAACAAGCCGGGATTCCGCATCTTCTTTTGCAAACTTCATTCTACCGAGTCGGCAACTTCATTATTGTGAGGTATCGCCTCAACGCAGGAACACCGGTCTTTGCTGTTCGCTCTCTTTTGCCCGTTCAATTTCATCTCGCTTCTCTTCCAGCATTTTCAATTCCACGGTCCGCAGATATCGCCAGACAATGCCGGCCATCAGAAGAACGCTTGCCATTCCGAGCAGCGCATTGCCGGTGAAACCGACCAGTCCCCAGACGGCTGAAGCCATGGCACTTCCCATCCCAAAGCCGATTTGCCCGACGGAGGTGACCAGGCTCATCAGTGCTCCCCGCTGTTCTCCCGTTGCCAATTGCGTCATCAACGCCTGCATCGGACTCATACGGGAAGCAACGCAGGCCATAGTAAGAAAAAACACCGGATAGATAACCCAGGAAAATGAGGGTTGTATGAGTGTGGTAATCGGCATCAGCAGAGCGATACCGATCGAGGCACCGATAATCACTCCGGTCCGGCCGATCCGGTCCGAAAGCTTCCCGGCCCGCGGCCCGACAAGCACGTTTGCCGCCCCTCCTATCACATAGAGAAGCGATACCATCGCGGCGGAGAACCCGAGGTATTCCTCAAGCCAGGTCGGAAAAAACGTCACGAAGAGAGAAAGCCCCATGAACATCGCCATAAAGGCAACGGCGGCGGCACGGACTTCGCGACGACGCAGAAGGGCGGCATAGCCGCCGAGGGCGCTCCGGACCGAAAGCGAAGAGCTGAGCGTGACCCGGGGCTGTGGAAGTTTGAAAAGGATCAGCAGAAACGACAAGGCCGACACCACGGAGAAGGCAAGGAAGGGAACGCGGAAGCCAAGCCAGTCGGCAAGGAGGTTCCCCAGGGGAATCCCCAGAATCTGTCCGGCGGCGATACCACTCATCACCCACCCGCTCGCCCAGCCACGGCGATGGACCGGAAAGTAATCTCCGATATAGGAAATCGCCGCCCCGCTGAGGATGCCGCCGGCCGCACCGGCAATCCCCCGCATTGTCAGAAGGGCCGGGAAACTGTGGGCAAACGCATGCAGTCCCAACGCAAGGGCAAGAAGCCCGGCTCCGACCATCAGGATGCGACGACGTCCATAGCGATCGGAGATCGGTCCGGCTACAAGTGCAAAAACCCCCACCGCCATTGCATAGATCGTCATCAGCAGGCCAAGAGCCGACTTGTCGACGTGCAGCTCCTCGGCAATGCGGGGAAGAATCGGAGCGATAATCATAATCTGACTGGCCGCAGCAAAGACAAGCAACCAGAGCGTCAGAATAACAAGCCGTGGCTCTGAATGTTCTTTCATGGATTTCATCACACCAAATTGGCGATTTTATTTCCGCCGACCGGAACTCTCCGGAATCCCGATCTCGGTTGCGGGATTTTGCGGGCCCGGTTCCTACGAAAGGGGGTTATATACGTTGCGACAAACAACGGGTGTCGGAAAATTTCACAGATGCTTCACGTCAAGGGGGATGCCGGGATCAGCCCCCGCCGTATTAACGACGCTGAGCCTCCCCGGCATCCCCCCTGATTCGTCACTATACCCGGAATACCGTCCAAGCCATTGGATGTCCCTTCCTGTTCACACTCCCGGGTCGAGAGCACTCATACATACTTCACATACATACCTGCATACCTGTTCGCATCACAGCAGAAGCAGCCGCGGGATCAGTCCTCACCCTCTGCAAGGACGGCCTGCACTTCAATGGTGATCTCCACCTCCTCGCTGACGAGAAGACCTCCGGTCTCGAGGACCTGATTCCAGGTGAGATCGAAATCTTTCCGGTTGATTCTGGTCTCCGCTTCGAAGGCTATGCGCCGGTTGCCCCAGGGATCGTTCGCTTCGCCGAGGAACTCGCCGCGAAGCGTCACCGGCCGGGTAATACCGTGCATCGTCAGCTCCCCTTCCATATCGAACTTGTCTCCGCTGCGCGGCGTAACCGACGTGCTTTTGAACTCGAGAGTCGGATAGACTTCGACATCGAAGAAATCACCCGACCGAAGATGGTTGTCGCGATCAGTGTTTCCCGTATCGATGGAGTCGGCCCGGATCGTCACCTCGGTCTCCAGAGAATCGAGGTGCTCTCCATCGAACCGAACGGTCACGTTATACTCTCCAAAATTTCCCTTCACCTTGCTGAAGCCGAGATGACGGACCCTGAACCCGACCTGCGAATGTGCCGGATCGACGTGCCAGGTCGAGACTGCTGAAGTTGTAGTTCCGGTTGACATATGTACTCTCCTGAAAATTATTTGTTGGAACAAGTATTTCGGATAGCGGGATGACGACGGGTCGATCGGATTATGACCCGCTGCTGTTTGTTGCAACACACAAATACGTTTC
>CBFGQN010000478.1:0-3689 GCA_965650895.1 uncultured Ignavibacteria bacterium
AGAACTCGTCGATGTGCTTCATGCTCAGGTACTCCATGCCCATCGAGTGGACCTCGCAGGCGTCGGAGGTGGGCCATTGAAGATCGATCGCCTCGATCGGCTGACTCTCCCAACCCTGGAAGGCATGCCCCATCTCGTGCATCAGCGTCCGGACGTCATCCTCGTCACCGGTGGAGTTGCAGAGGATCGCCACCCGTCCCTCATCCGAGAAGGATGTACAGTACGCACCGGCTCTCTTCCCCTTGCGGTTCTCCAGATCGATCAGGTTCTCTTCCTGCATCCTTTTGAAGTGTGAGGCAAGGACCGGCGACAGCTTGTCGAACACGCGCTGCGCCTTCTCGATCTGCGTCTCGACCGGAGCGATACCGCTCGGGAGATTCAGAGAGGGCGTAAAGCTGCTGTCCCACGGCTTCAGCGTTTCGGTGCCGTGCTCCCCGGCCTGCTTCTCGTGGATCTTCTTCAGCAGCGGGACGGCATAACGCCGAACGTTCTCCCGGAACTGTGCGGCCTCTTCCACCCCGTAATCGGTCCGTCCCATTCCGAGATAGCCGAGAGGTATGAAGTTATCGTAGCCCAGGTTCAACGCCATCTGATGGCGAAGTCTGACGATCTCGTCGAACAGTCCGGCAATCTCGTCACGATGAGCCAGGAACCATTCGCGCCATGCGGTATAGGCCGCCTTCCGCGTCTCCCGGTTCTCCGATCCCTGCATGCTCCGCGCCACGGCCAGCGTGACGGTCTCCCCGTTGACTTCCACTTCGCCCGAGGCGATAATCTTGTCGTACTTGTTGACCAGATCGCTCACCTTCACGCGCAGTTCGCTGTTGATCGGATTGAGCGGATCGACCGCCGTGGCCAGGCTCCGCAAGAGGTAATCACCATAGCGGGCACCGATCGCCTCCTTGTGTTTGCTGGCAAGCAGAGCCTGCACCAGCCGCGATTCCCCTTCTTCGAAAACAGGGGAGATCTCCTCACGGAAATACTTCTCCCGCTCTTCGGCCTCCTCGTTGTTCATATCCTTTGAAAGGGCGTGACTGCGGCGACTTCCTTCGCTGCCGATAAATGACTTCAGTCCGTTCCAGTCTTCATACAGAACAAGCCAGGCTTCGGGCGCATCCGCCTCTTCGGCCGCTTCGATCCGGTCGGTCAGGCCCTTGTACTCGCCGCGAACGAAATCGACATCCATCTCGCCCGGCCGGTTCGGATAATGTTTATACACCATGTCTCCTGAAATTATGTGAATATATATGCTGTTGTTGGTGTGCCGTTGAGATATGACTTTCCCACAGAGCGGATGTTCCTCTGCAGAAGGTTCTGCCACATGTTGAAACGAGCAAAAATAGCAATGCCGGACCCTTCGGAAGAAAGGGTCCGGCGTATCGAATGGAAACGATGGAGAGAGGGGTTATTCCGTGACGATCACCTTTCCGGTACCGATCACTTCGGATGGAGTTGTAAGCCGGTACAGGTAAAGGCCGCTCTCGAGCGACGAAAGATCGCAGGGCAGATAATGTGAACCGGCTTCCCGTCTCTCATCCAGCGGACGGAAGACCTCTACCCCCTCAAGCGACCAGATGGAGAGGACCAGATGTTCGGCGCGCCGTGTACCGAATTTGAAGACGACCTGGTTGGCAAGAGGTCCGGTAGAGTGGAGAGTGACGTACGAACCGGCCGACTCCGAAGTGCTGACGCTTGCCAGTTCGTCGATCTCGACAGTGACCGTCTCCTCCCCGTCATACGTGGCCGTGTAGCGTTTCAGACCGGTCTCGGCCGGACCGAAGCCGGGAATCAGGGTGCCGTCGAATGCGAACCGCGACCTGTGTCCGGAGCACTCCAGATAGTTGTTGTCGAACTCGCGCGCCTTCACAAGAAAATCCTCGTGCGGACAGCGGGCATAGACCGCTTCGAAATGGTCCTCCGACACTCTGGTAACGATGATGCGGAACCGGGAATCGATCTCGCGGATCAGCAGTCGGACCGAACCGCCGATCTCCTGAAGCTGGAAGTATGTGTTCAGATCAATTGTGTAGAGCCCGCTGAGACTCTCCTTCTTCAGTGCAAGCTTCGGAACGATTCCGGCCGTCAGCATCGACGGGACGGCGGCGCCGACGATCGTTGCGGTAAAGATCCGCTCCAGAAAACTCCGTCGCGAAATTCCTCCCGAAGGAGAAGGGTTGGAAAGGTCTTCCATGTTCTATCGATTGAAAGCGTGGTTGTTGCCTCGGCGAAGAGTTCGGGACACCGTTTCAATGACCGTTCCCGTCTCCTCCGGTTACGCTCGAATAACACGGAAACGGGAACAAGGTGACAGGAGAAATCGCAGATCCCCCGGTACAATTGAAATTTCCGTCTCTGAAATCCCCGTTTCAACAAATAAACAGGCTTCGGTCGACAGTAACCGAGAAGTTCTTACCGGAGTGCGATCATCATTTCAATGATTTCCCGCGGGATGTCCTCGTGTGTGGCTTCCGGACTGATCGCCTCTTCCAGGGAAATTCTGTTGGGCGCGGCACCGACATGGAACGCACCGAAGAATCCGCTCTCCTCATCGGCCAGCGCGGCCCGCACCATACAGTGGCCGACCCAGTTGGCCCGGAGTACGTCGGTAACCGAGGCCATTCCTCCCCGCTGGAAATAGCCCATGTCGACCGTCCGGATTTCGTGTGTGCTCTTCCGCTTTTCCAGCGCTTCGCTCAGGATAGCGGTGATCTCCTCCAGCGTTTTGGGATAGGCCTCGCTGACGATGATGCGGGTATCGCGATCCCGTCCCTCGATCATCTCGACGACTTTGTTGAAATCGACCTGCTCATCGGGACGGATAACGTATTCGGCACCGGTGGTCAGTCCGGCATAGACGGGCAGGTAGGCGGAGTTGCGCCCCATCGAACCGACGATGTAGACGCGACGGTGGGCCGAGGCGGTGTCGCGGATCCACTCCATCATCTCCATACTCCGCTCGATAGCGGAGTAGAATCCGATCGAGGTACCGTAGGTGTTGGCGACGTCGTTGTCGATCGAGGCGGAAGTGAAATAGATCCGGGCTTTCTCTCCGACGGCTTCCAGTCGCCGACCGAGATCGTGGGCGGCCCTCAGACTGCCGTTGCCGCCGCAGGCCAGCAAGGCATCGAACTCAGCTTCAAGAAAGTTTCGGGAAACCTGTTCCTGTATCTCCTCGCTATCCTTCAGTTCCGGAGCGCGAAGCGTTCCCAGAATCGTTCCTCCAAGCCGGCAGATGCCGGCAGTGTCGAGCACACCGAGACGACGGAAGCTGCCGCTGATCATCCCCGCCCAGCCGTCGAGGACGCCCCAGACTTCAATCTCTTCCTTCAGATTGATCGCCGAACGAGTGACCGAGCGGATAAAGGCATTCATGCCCGGACAATCTCCGCCCCCGGTAAGAATCGCAATTTTCATGTTGTGAATCGAGGCTGCTGAATATTAATCACGTAGTTATCTGCAAGTTAGGGAGCAACGGAGGAATGTGGTGCAAGGAGAAGAGCGGACCGTTGTTCTTTCCTTTTTTTCCTCTCCCGCCTTTCACGTCTCCGCAAGATATTTCATCTCATCAATCCGCACGGGTAAACAAACGAAAAAAGGCGGCTCCCAATGGAACCGCCTTTTTTCTGCTGCAGAGGTCTCAGGTATTAATTGACCGTTGCCGCTGTGTCATCCGTCTTTGCATCCGTTCC
>CBFGQN010000479.1:0-3669 GCA_965650895.1 uncultured Ignavibacteria bacterium
ACCGCCGACCGTCGAGGCAACTCCTGATGCCGTGTTCACGGCTCCACCGCCGACCATCGCTGCAACCCCTGAAGCGGTGTTCCCATCTCCGCCGCCGACCGTCGCGGCAACCCCTGATGCCGTCTTCACGGCTCCGCCACCGACCGTCGCTGCAATCCCTGATGCCGTGTTCTCATCGCCACCGCCGACCGTCGCTGCAACTCCTGAGGCCGTGTTCACGGATCCGCCGCCGACCATTGCAGCATCACCCGATGCCGCGTTCCCATCCCCGCCGCCGACCGTCGCGGCAATCCCTGATGCGGTATTCCCGTCTCCACCGCCGACCGTCGCTGCAGGACCCGATGCGGTATCCTGATTTCCACCCCCCACCGTCGATGCATCACCTGAAGCCACGTTCAGATTTCCCCCGCCGATCGTGGCTGCCGAACCTGAAGCGATGTTTTCAGCTCCGCCGCCGATTATCGCAGCAGGACCCGATGCGATGTTCCCGTCCCCACCGCCGATCGTTGCAGCGACACCCGAAGCGGTGTTCCCGGTCCCTCCACCCAGCGTCGCATACTCACCCGAGGCCACCTGCGTTGCCGCACTGCGGGACCGTTGCCAGTCGATCGCGTCATCTCCTCGCACATCTCCCCCGCTGTCCCGTTGAAGACTCCCGTTCGTGTTCAGGATCAGCGAATTGTTCACTCCTCCGTTGACGTAAAAATGCAAGGCCGTCGAATCGAGCGTCCCCAGAAAATCGGTTCCGGCGGTCGTGCCGCCGTTCCCCCCCAACAGCCAGGGGCCGGCCGTCCCCTGCGGCACCAGGAGGAACTGCGCCGAGTCGCTCCCCAGGTCCGGAATCGTCAGCGTCACGTTCTGTCCGAGCGAGTCCGGAGACCGGATCGCCATCGTGTTCACCGTGCCGTCGGAACCGTTATCGTCGAGGATGATCCGTTCGGCACGGACATCCCGGTCCTGGGAGAGTGCGGGGAGGCTCACGGCCACCGTAAGCATCAGGATCCGGAGGATGTGACGCGGGACAAACGGGATAGACAGGTTTTTCATCGGTGTTCGTTGGAATTGGATAGTGCGCATGTCGGGGAGAGAGCAGAGTGGCGTCACTGTGGGTCATCAACATTCATCATTCATCGACACGGAGCAGGTCCGCCTGAAGAATCGTCGAAACCGGCAGTCGGGTACGCTTTTCCGGAACCGACCCGACAGGCGGTTCAGAAAACCCTTCGCCTCTCATTACCTTTATGGATTCAATCTCCATGGATGTATTCAATCGGGGACGAGACCCCGTTGATTCAAACGGAATTGAGTCAACCAGAGTTGAGTCAAACGGAACTGCGTCAAACGAATCGGATTGCAATCAGGCCGGGACCGACATCATGCACTCAATGCGACTGCCAATTTACAAAATCAATGTGGAGGAGCTTCGGACGATGACGAAGCCGGAGCGGGGGGAGGCCGTTTCCCGCAAGGTCGGAAGCAAGCTCTGCCACAGGATTCCCCGCTGGGCGTTCGAGAACGGAGAAGAGATGCGGGAGACGCTCTTGCTGCTGATCGGGGACATGCGAGAACGGCTTCATGAGGAGGGGGTACACGGAGAACTTGTCGATCATCCGAATGCATCAAGCATTCCAACCCGTTCACGCAGAGACGCAACATACCTTGCCGCCCTGATCACCTACGTGATCCCGTTTGTTGAAGAACCGGAGGAGCAGTTCCGGCTGGTCGATGAGGGGATCGACTGGGCGCGGGTGGCAGGGGACACACTGCAGGAGGGAATTCTGTACTACACCCGGGCGGGGATACACATCATGGTCCATCGCTCCGCCGAGATCATCACCAACTACCGCCTCGGAATCGATGCGGCCGTCCGGGGAGACCACCCCCCGCTTGAACTCTCTCTTCGCTCCGCGCTGATCGACTGGATTCTGTCGCAGAGTCGTGCGGAGGGGATCGAGGAGGATATTGCCCGCATCTCCGACATTGCCGACGAGATACCGGACCCTGAGGAGAGAGGATACTATCGCTCACTTGCGCTCCGGTTCCGGGGATCCGTACGGCTGATTCACGACGATCTCTCCGGCGGGATCACTCTGCTGCAGAAGGCCCGCACCGAATTGATCGACGAGTCCCGCTATCCGCACGAGATCGGCCCGATCCTCTTCAAACTGGCCGGTGCCTACAACGCCCTCGGTCAGACGCAGCGGGCAATCGATCTGCTTCTGGACATGGTGGAGATCAGCATCGGGAATGAAGAACTGGTCCCGGCGATTCACGCCTACGCCCGCATCGGCGAACTCCATCTGCAGATCGGTGAGATCGAACGTTCGCAGGAAGCCTTCACGCTCGCCGAACGGTATCTCTCCCTCGTCTCCCTGAACGACGCCGAGCACATCGTCCGGATGCGCAGGTTGCCCCTCTATCTGAAAACGGGAGAGTATGAAGAAGGGATTGCCCTGGCCCTGCAGCTCGTCCGGTATTTCCGGAACGCCCCCCGTACATGCCACAAGATCCTGCATACCCTCGGGATGCTGCAGGAAGGGGCGGGAGACCTGGAGAGTGCCGAGGAAAGCCTTCGCAGAGGATACGAGATGGTGGAAGGTCAGGGAGATCGGAGGATCGGCATCGGATACGCTCTTGCCCGCGTTATGCGTGCCCGGGGAAAGGGGGAGGATGCCCGACTCCTGTTGCTCGGTCTGGTCGAGACCGACGCCCCGATTCATACCGACAGCAAGAATCTGGTCGACTGCCTTGATTTGCTTGCCGCCATTGAAGAGGAGCGAAAGGACTATCCGGCCGCCGTCGCCCACCTGAGGAGAGGGGGAGAGTTGCGGAGTGAGATCGAGCGGACCGAGCGGGAAGCGTTGCGCAGGAACGCACAGATCTCCGCAGACCTCCGGATTCAGGAGAGTGAGAAAGGGATGGAGCGGATCGTTCGTCACCGGGCCGAACTGGAACTTGCCGAAGTCCTCACCGGCCTGCAGAAATCGTACGGCTCGCTCGCCCGCATCGAGAAGAAGATCGTCGACGGACTCGACTGGCTCCCCACCGGAGAGATCAGGCGGGTGGTAACCCTGCTCAAGGAGGCGATCACCGAACCCGAAGCCGAGGGGGCCATCTCCACCGTCTCGGCGGAGTTCAACGCCCTCGGACAACTGACCGGAGTCGACCAGAGCTTCTTCGACAACCTCGACGAACGCCGGCCGAACCTGACGACCTCACAGAAGCAACTCTGCGGCATGATCCGCGCCGGACTCCAGACCCCGGAAATCGCCGGCCTGCTGGAGATCACCCACAACGCCGTCTGGAAAAAGCGGAAGCGGTTGCGGAAGAAGATGAACCTCGAAGAAGATGAAAATCTTGAGGAGGTGATTGGGGGGATTGTGTGAGATACCTCTAGCTCCAGCAACGGCCCCTTGCAGAGACACCGCCACGGTAGCCGCAACCTTCACGGTTGCGGCGGGACCGGGATACCATTGGTCCGAAAGACGAGATCTTCCCACGTCCCGTAGCGGTCGTTGTGAAAGGTCCACTCCTCGGTCACTTCGTAGACGTTCCGCGCTGGGTCGTCGTAATCGATCAGGATCAGATCTCACTCCCGGCTCTGTGTTCGGACCGAGTGGGGATGGTTAATAAATATAATTTCGAAAGTGAGGTACTGTGCTTGGAGCC
>CBFGQN010000480.1:0-3651 GCA_965650895.1 uncultured Ignavibacteria bacterium
CCTGCACCCCCCTTGCACCCTTCATCCCCGGTCCCCCTTGATTAAAAAACAATGCCCGAAGAAACCACCATATTCTCTTTGATCCAGTGGTCCCTGCTCCACCTGCTGATTCCTCTGGCGATTCTCCAGCGGCTGTCGGAGTTACGGATTGCGAAGCGGAACGAGACGGCTCTGCGGAAAAGGGGGGCTGTGGAGTATGGTCGGGATCACTACCCGGCAATCGTTACGATGCACACGTTCTGGTTCATTGTGATGATTGCCGAGATTCTCATCCTCTCCCGTCCGGTCCATCCTTTCTGGCAGGTGCTTCTTCCGGTCTGGCTCGGAGCGCAGGGATTGCGTTACTGGACGCTCCGGACACTCGGGGAGAGATGGACGACCCGCGTGCTGGTGATCCCGGGCGAGAAGCCGGTGACCGGCGGACCTTTCAGATATCTTCGCCATCCGAACTATCTGGCGGTGGTCGTGGAGATTCTGGTGCTCCCCCTCATCTTCAGTTGCTACGTCACGGCAATCACCTTCTCGCTGGTCAATGCCGTGATGCTCCGGATACGGATACGGACCGAGGAACGGGGGTGGAGAGAGGTGGCGCAGCGGGAGGGGTAAGAAAGATTATTCGATACCGAACAGCTCTCTGCCGTAGTCGTTCAGATGATGTTGCCATAGCAGAGGATCGACTTCATACTCGAACGTCCACAACTCATCCATAGCCCGGTTCCAGTGGGCGGAACATCTGCCGAGCGTGATCAGGATATGTGATCCTCCAAAGGCAACGTCAAGGTATTCGGGTTCGAGGGTGTCATTCCATTCGAGACAGCCTTCGTACAGAGAGACGGTTTCGTTGAAATACTCTTCATCCGCTTCGAGATACTCTCCTTCTTCCGGTTCTTTCCGGCGTTCGGGATCCCGTATCATCGCCAGATAGTCCCCGATCTCCTTTCGCTTCTCCCGCAGCAGCGAGTCGCAGAGGATAGTCATACCTTCCGGAGTGAAAAGATCGGTCACCTCGATAACCCTTCCGGTTCCGCCGTCATAATTGCGGTGGACGGTGAAGTACTCGCAGTAGGCCCCGCATCCTTCGGCCGATACGGCAACCGAGAGGACACGATCATCGTTTCTGATGATCTCGAAGGTCATATCCGCCAGGCGCGGCATGGGGAATTCTTCCGACCCCCAGACATTCTCGAAGATGTTCCCGTACATGGTCTCCGGCTCGATCTCCAGAAAATAAAGAAGCATATCCCGATTGACCGAGTCTGCAATCGCCTGATTTCCGGCGTGGCGAAAGAGAGGGAAGGAATACGTAATATCCGGATAGAATAGACTGACGTCCCGTAGGGTATCGATCCCGAACTCCTGTGCTGCAAGGGAAGAGCAGAAGAGCGGAAGGGAAAGAACAGAGTAAAGGATCCGGCGCATCTGCATACTGTGATACAGTGAAAGGATAAGGTCGGTAATGGTTCTGCTAAATCCCGGTTGTGGGATGCAATGTATACTTCCCGTCGGTTCTGCCGTTACGTTTCTGTCGGGGGATCATCGTGCCGGTTTCCTTCCGGCTCCGGCGGCAGTCTTCACCGTCCTCCGCACCACCGCCGCCACCTCTCCGATCAACGCCGTCTCCGGACTCCCCTCCATCAGTGCCACTTTCTGATAATGCCGGTTGACCGCCGTCAGGTATCGGCGCGGCCCGGCCTGCTCCAGTCGCCGGACGACCGACTGGTTTCCGACGAGGGCGAAGACCAGTGCGCCGTCGTCCACATTATTCGTCTGTCTGACGACGACATAGTCTCCCTTGAAGATTCCCTCCTTGTCCATTGCATCGTCGGTAACGAGTGCGACGAAGGCGTTCTCGGTCGGCATCGTCTCCGGATCCGGGGTGAACATGCCGCGGGGATTCATGAAGATCGAGAAGGGGTTGGAGGAATGCCCGTCACCGACGATCGGGAGCTGACGGACGGCCGAGCCTGCCACGCCGGGAGAGATCAGTGCCGGATCGGCAAGCGAGATTCCCCGTGCCTTTCCTTTGTGGCGGATGATATATCCCTTCGTCTCCAGCGCGTTCAGGTGCTCGAAGACGCCGTTGGTCGAACGCAGCCCGAAGCGCTCGGCAATTTCCGGAATTGTCGGCGGCGCCTGCTCCTCTTCGATGCGGGAGCGGATGAACTCGTATATTTCGTTCTGACGCGGCGTCAGCGAGCCGCGTCCCGTGCGGGAAGCCATGCTGTTTGCAGACGGTAATTGTCACCGGGCGGATGCCTGAAAATACAACCGAAGACGTCTTGCCCCATTACTTTCTACGAACTGTTATCTCCAACTGCCTTCTCTTATGATTCGTGCCGTCGTCTTCGACCTTGACAATACGCTGGTGGACTTCATGGCGATGAAGCGCCAGGCGATCGATGCTGCGGTTGATGCGATGATCGATGCCGGGCTCGACATGGATTTCGAGCGGGTGAAAGGTCACATCAATCGTATTTACGATGAAGAGGGGATCGAATACCAGAAGGTGTTCGATCGGTTGCTGATGGATGTGCTCGGGAATCTGGATCACAAGGTTCTGGCCTCCGGCGTCGTGGCCTACCGCCGCGCACGCGAAGCCGCGCTGAAGCCCTACCCCCATGTCTCCGCTACGCTGATGGAACTTGTGAAGAACGGGGTAAAGCTTGCCGTCCTGAGCGACGCTCCGATTCGCGAGGCATGGCTGCGCCTGAGCTACATCGGCTTCCACCACATTTTCGATCATGTCGTTACCTTCGACGATACCGGACGGCGCAAGCCCGATCCCCTTCCGTTCCTTCACGTTCTCAAGCTGCTCGATGTCCGACCGGAGGAGGCCCTGATGGTGGGGGACTGGGCCGAGCGGGATATGGTGGGGGCGGCGGCCATCGGTATGAAGACCGCCTTTGCCACATACGGAGATGCGTTCGGCAACCAGAAGGTGGAGGCCGATTACCTGCTGCACGACATCAAGGCGTTGCTCGATATCGTACTGGGAAGTTCTTCAAAGGGGGAGGAAGCGGAAGGATGATACGGGGAATCGGAGTGGACAACGTCGATGTCGGGCGGATTGCCCGAACGCTGGAACAGTACGGTGAGCGGTTCGAGCGGAAGATCTTTACGCAGGAGGAAATCATCTACTGCCGCTGGACGCCTGAAAGAACAGCCGAACGATATGCCGCCCGGTTTGCGGCGAAGGAAGCCTTTGCGAAGGCAATCGGGACCGGCATCCGTATGGGCTTCAGGTGGAAGGACGTATCGGTCGGGAAAGAGCGATCCGGGCGTCCGGTTCTGTTGCTTTCCGGAGGAATGGCCGAGCGGTACGGCGATCTCCGCCTCCATCTCTCGCTGAGCCACACCGATGAGACGGCAGTGGCGATGGTGGTACTTGAAGAGATGGAGACTGCAGTGTAGATGAGAAAAAGCAGGTGCCGGTAGCCAAGACAACCGGGCCGGTGAAAAACTTTGTGGTTTCTTCGTGTCCTTTGTGCCTTTGTGGTAAAAAAACATACAGCCACAACGGGGTGCATCAGGAAACATGTACGATAAAGCCCTCTCTCCCGGTGGAGAGAGGGCTTCCTTCGTTACGATGACGATGCCGGGTTTACGAATCGCACGTCTTGACGACCTCGACGGTGATGCGCCGGTTCTGCT
>CBFGQN010000481.1:0-3641 GCA_965650895.1 uncultured Ignavibacteria bacterium
GGTCAACGGTTGAACTGATCCACTATTGAACCCGCAGAGAGCCATGGGCCGACCATCAATCATCATCCCGATGCCGTTACGCCGCGTGATACGGTTGCGTCGGCAAAACGGACT
This sequence comes from uncultured Ignavibacteria bacterium, assembly GCA_965650895.1. Taxonomy (GTDB): domain Bacteria; phylum Bacteroidota; class Ignavibacteria; order OLB7; family OLB7; genus JAGWAZ01. The sequence continues at coordinate 115 of CBFGQN010000481.1, forward strand.
GGCTTTTACAGCCCGAAATCGTATATTGAAACGTTGTGAAACGTCCCCTCCCCCACACAGAAACCGACAGAACCGGCCGACCGGAAAACCACCGCAGGCCGCATCAGGAGAGACTTCATGGACCAACCGACACTCCGCACCGAAACCCGGACAGAAGCCGGGGTCAGACGAGACAGACGAGAGGATGTAACGCTCTCCGGTTTTTCTCCTTCGGCCGGACCCGATGCCGACCTGACTCCCTGGAGTCCGACGGGAGACGACCGATGGGATGCCGAAAAAGCGGCTCATCTGCTGCGGCGCTCCGGCTTCGGCGTCTCACCGGCAGCCCTTGACGGGGCGTTGCAGTCGGATCCGGCAACCCTCATCGATGCCATGCTCACGCAGCCGGCACCACCGGAGCCGCCGGGGGACTGGACAGGACAACAACCGTTCCCCGAAATGGGGAATCCCGAACTGCAGCAATACCTCATCCGGGCACGAGAGCTTCAAGAGTGGTGGTTCGATCTGATGGAGCAGCCGGAACACGGACTGCGGGAGAAGATGACCCTCTTCTGGCACAATCACTTCACCAGCGAGCTTTACGTAGTCTACGTCGCCCAGTACTTCTATATCCAGAACAGGCTCTTCCGGGAATACGCTTTCGGTTCGTTCAGGGAACTGACCGGCAAGGTGACGATCGACCCCTGCATGCTCCGGTATCTGGATCTGGGGCTGAGCGTGGCGGGAAATCCGAACGAGAACTATCCCCGCGAGATACTTGAACTCTTCTGCATCGGTGAGGGGACCTACGAGAACGGCACGCCCCGCTACACGGAGTTCGATATCGTGGAGCTGTCGCGGGCATTGACCGGATGGATCGTCGACGGACTGCAGGGGACATTCCGCTCCACCCGCTTCGACAGCGGACAGAAGACGATCTTCGGCGAGAAGGCCAACTTCGGCCTGGGAAGCGTCGGCGAACGGGACGTGATCGAATTGATCTTCGATCAGACCGATCAGGATTACAACAGAAAGAGAGCCGCCATCTTCCTCTGCCGGAAACTCTATCGCTGGTTTGTCTACGATGTGCCGAACATGGAGATCGTCGCAGGCATGGCCGACACGCTGGTTGCAAACGACTGGGAAGTCGGCCCGGTCCTCCGGCAACTGCTGAGAAGCAAACACTTCTTCAGCGAAGATGTCCGCGGCGCCCTGATCAAGAGTCCGGCCGATTATGTCGCCGGAGCCGTCAACGAACTCGGACTCCGTCCTGATCTTTCGGCTGCCGGAGTGAATGCGAACAGACCGGAGACGCACGACCCGGTGACGGCGATGAGCGGCCTTGCGATGATGCTCCTCTCCCCGCCGAACGTGAAAGGATGGCCCGGAGGGCGAGCCTGGATCAGCAGCGTGACCGTGCCGCAACGCATCCGTTACGCCGAATCGTGGATCGCCCCGATTGCCGGTGCGCGCGATTACGGGTTTGATCCGCTCGCCTTTCTGAACGGAATTCCTGAACGTGACGATGTCCACGCCGTGCTGGACCGTATGCTCGTTTTGCTTCTTCCCCTTCCGGTCGGCGACGGGATGAAGGAGCGATTGCTCAACACGCTTCTCGGCGGTGCTCCGGACTATGAGTGGGATCCGGACCATCCTTCGGCAAGGCAGCGAGTCCGTTCCACACTGGTCGAGATCACCCGTCTGGCCGAATACCAACTGATGTGACACGAATTCTCCGGCAGGAGCAAGTAATATGAAACGAAGAGATTTCCTGAAGCGATCCGTACAGGCAGGCGCGCTGATTCCCCTGGCATCAAGCGGCCTGACGGCCCGTCCCCTCACCCATCACTTCTTCGGTCGCCCCGGCGGAGCCGAGGACCGGATACTGGTGCTTATCAACCTGAACGGCGGGAACGACGGACTGAACACCGTTGTCCCCTATCAGGATCCGAACTACTATAACGCCCGCCCGGCTCTGAACATCCGGGAGAACACGGTCCTTCCTTTGGGTGACGGACTCGGACTGCACAACGCCATGTCGGGAATCTCCGGACTGTTTGATGACGGCAACTGCGCGATCATCAACAATGTCGGCTATCCGGAACAGAACCGGTCGCACTTCCGTTCGACCGATATCTGGCACACCGCCTCGGAGGCTGAGGAAATTCTCTTCACCGGCTGGCTGGGACGATACCTGCAAGCGGTTCACCCGGAATATCCCGCAACGCTGCCGACCGCTCCGTTCGCCCTTCAGATCTCCTCAAGTACTTCGCTGGCACTGCTCAGCGAGAAGGGAAATATGGGAATCGCACTCGAAAATCCGGAACGGTTCTTCCGTCTGGCTAACGGACTGGAAGTGGAGCCGACGCCGGTACCGGACACGCTTGCCGGACCGGAACTTGAATATATCCGGAGCATCATCCTGCAATCGGACACCTTCTCGAAGGAGATCAACAACGCCATGCTCAACGGAGAGAATCACGGAACGTATGGTGCGGATTCCCTCTCGCTTCAGATGCAGATCGTCGCCCGGCTTATCAACGGCGGGCTGCCGACCAGCGTCTACATCGTCTCGCTCGGCGGATTCGACACCCACTCGCAGCAGATTGGCGCACACGCAACCCTCCTCTCCTACTTTTCCGGTGCCGTCTCGAATTTCCTGAACGATATGAATCTGGCCGGGAACGGCCGGCGGGTCGTCTGTATGTCCTACTCGGAGTTCGGCAGAAGGCTGAATGAAAACGGATCGAACGGGACCGACCACGGAGCGGCCGCGCCGCAGTTCGTCTTCGGCGAGCCTGTTGTCGGAGGACAGGTTTTAGGGGGACATCCCGATCTGGTCAATCTGGACAACCGGGGCGACCTGAAGCATACGGTCGACTTCCGCCGCATCTATGCGACGGTTCTGGCCGACTGGATGGGCATCTCCGCAACCGATACGGCGACGGTGCTCGGCGGTTCGTTCGAGAGACTTCCTCTCTTCTCCACCTCCGGGATCAGTGAAGACGAACGGGCAAAAACGGCCGGGGTAAAACTCGGAACCTGCCGACCGAACCCGACATCGGGAAGGACGGAACTGACCTTGACCATTCCGACACGCACCTACGTCCGGCTCCGCCTTACGGACACGGGAGGACGGGAGGTGGCCACACTTGTCGAGCGTGAGCTGGAAGCGGGGAGCCACCACATCCGGTTCGATGCGTCGGACTATCGACCGGGGGGATACATCTGCACGCTTCAGACGGGAGAGTACCGGGTCAGTACGCGGTTGGCGATCATTCGGTAGTGGTTGATTGGTTGATGGTTCAATTGTTGAATCGTTATGACGTACGGGCACGGTGCTGAACACCATCAACTATTGAACGATTCAACCGGAACAATACATTCAGTTGTTGAACGATTAGGAAGTGCCGGCACGAACCTTTCGTCATCCTGCCTCAACTATTGAACTACCGAACAACTCAACCATTCAACCAAACAACTACGTTGAATGGTTATGACGTACGGGCACGGTGCTGAACACCATCAACTATTGAACGATTCAACCG
>CBFGQN010000482.1:0-3641 GCA_965650895.1 uncultured Ignavibacteria bacterium
CTCCGTGTATTCCATCCGTATCGAAGAGGCTCTACGTACCGATCGACGGTTGGAAGGACCTTCGGAGAAGCAGGAAGCTCCGGAGGTCCGTTTTTTTTCGGGCCTCGTTCTCCCGCAATTCCGGTGCCGATCGGCTGAGATGAGAGGGCGGAATGCGGGAGAAAGGGAAGAGAATTATCCCTGCGGATCTTCCGAAGGAGGAGTCAACAGGGAGATCCGTTTGCTGAGATGGCTGAGAACCGCCATCATCAGCGACGGCTCGGATGTGCAGAGCCCTCTCAGATATTCGGTCGGGATCAGACAGTAGCATCCTTCACGGATACCGGTGACGGTTCTGGAATTCAGACTACCGGGAAGATGGAGATCGCGGATGCCGAACGCGTCTCCGGGAGCTCCGGTGTAGAGAAACGATCTCTCCCTGTCCGGCTCACCGCATACCCCCACGCAACCGCTCTGGAGACAGATAACATTGACATGCGGAGTTCCGGCTGCGATCAGCACTTCTTCGGGAAGGAAATGTGCATGGCGCTTGTTCAGGGCAAGATCGTCAAGCAGCCGGACGGGCAGATTCCTAAAGATAGACTGCGGGAAGGCGGAGCAATTCCTGCAATGCAATCGGTTTTCTTCGGCTTTCATTCAACTCCTTGCAACAAGCGGACAGAATGTACAAAACGGTTTCCGAAATCGACAAATAATACGGAACGCCGACTTCCCGATTCATGACCGATGTCATACATTTTTTATAAAAATCTCGAAGAGGGGTCTGCCGTTTGCAACGCGTGCGGAATTCACCAGGTCAGATTCGCCTCCCGCTCCAGACTCTGCTGATCCAGAATCGAAATGTGCCGTCGTCCGAGTTCGATACATCCCTTCCGGCGGAGAACCGAAAGGGCGCGGATAGTCGTTTCGGGGACGGTCCCGACCATGCCGGCCAGTTCATCCCGTGTGATCGAAAGATTCAGCGTGACGTTGTCTTCGGCGTACCCGAAACTCTGAACCAGCAACAGAAGCGTTCCGGCCACCCGTTCGTGGACCTGCTTCTGGGCCGAATCGATCAGCCGGTCCTCTGTCGACTTCAGTTCATCCGACAGAAGTTCCAGTACCTTTCCGGCAAGTTCCGGACGCTGGGAGACCAGATCGATGAAGAAGGAGTGGGGGATTGCGCAGATAGAGCTGTCCTCCAGTGAAACGGCGTCGTTGTCGTAGTATCTGTCGCCGGAGAAGAGGGGACGATGACCGAAGACGGCTCCGGGTCCGACGAAGCGGATCACTCCTTCGCGACCGTTCTCTCCGGTTCTCATGATCTTCACTTTCCCCTGCTGCAGACAATAGACGTTCAAGGGAGCGTTCCCTTCAGAATAAATCGTTTCCCCTTTTTTGAACAGCCGCGAAGACTTGCAGCCGGTCATCTGGTCCAGATCGGCATTATTCAGGCGGGCAAAGATCGACAGGGTGCGGGCGGTGCAGGAACTGCAGGCATTATCTCCGGGATTCCGATTCATAAGACGCTCCATTCGAGTTGCGGGCCGACTGACGGGTAAACGGACTGAAGAGATACATCGGTATTCCGTCTCCTTGAACAGACACTGTGTCGTCATTCGGATTGCGGTGCAGAGACGGAAGAATCGCTGATGTGCAGAGGGACCGAACGTCCCGATCGGTCAGAAAGGGATATGGCAAAGAAAAGGTTGTTGGTACTCCCACACACGGAAGCAAATATATGTTCAGCCCGTTGGGAAAGTCAATAATCGGGCATGGTGAAAGTGTAACGCGGCTGTGGGCATCGGTCGATCCGTTTCTCACCCGCTGATCTCCCCGCTCGACAGTCCGCACAGCGCCACAGGACAGGGATAAGGGTGTTCCTTCTCATCGGGATGGAGACTCTCCCAGGATGAGTCGCAACCCGGCAGGCCGAAGCCGTGCCGTTTCGATGGCTTTGCGAAGCTCTTCTTTCCACGCTCCGACCGCTTCGATCTCTTCCTGCGTCACATTGTCGTTGACGCGGCGCAGGTCTTCGAGGCGTTCGATCTCCCGCCGAAGCTGTCGGGACATCTCTCCGGCGGCTCTTTCAACGATCTCTTCCATTTTCCCGGTTGCCAGATCAAGCGCGCGATCAAGCATCGCCGGGAGAAGTTCTCCGGTGATTCCATCCCGTTCGATCAGCGGACCGATGTCGCCGTTCACAAAGGAGGCCGCGGCAAGTCGCGGATCATCGGTCAGGTCGTTCAGATGCTGATCGACAATGATGCGGACCGGTTCGGGGGGGAGAAACCGTTCCACATTCAGGGCTGCCGGGGCAATGCACTCCACCACCAGTATCGCCTCGATCATCAGCATCTCATCGCCGGGAGATTCCCACAGTCCGAAGGCGGCGTTGCCGTGTTCTCCTTCAAGAAAGAGTTCCAGAACGCTCAGCACGAATGGGTGATCCCGTGTGATGAATTCCAGATCCTCGCGGGCAAGAGCCTTCTCCCGGTCGAACGTCACGCGCATCCCGTCCCGCGGCAGCGGGGGGAACCGGTCGGTCAGGAGGAAGTCGGGACGGAAGAGAAAGGTTCGATGGCTCAACTCATCGATGTGCAGGCCGAAATATTCGAGAAGCCGAAGGAAGAACCGTTCGAACGAGCGATCGGTGTCGACCGACCGGATCCGGGAGATGGTATCGGCGGCGATCTCCGGTTTGTTGGAACTCAGTTCCAGCAGACGGTCGTAGCCGCGGGCCAGTCTGCCGGAGACCCGCTCCCGTTCTTCCCGCGAGCGGACGATCAGGTATTCCAGCTTTTCTTCATCAAACTCCGTCAGAAGCCTCTCCAGATCTTCTTCCAGTTCTGCGGCGATCTCCGCCCCGCCGTGCAGATTCTCCTCGAAGGCGTTCAGTCCTTCACCGTACCATCGGGCAAGAACCTCCGATTCGGTTCCGGGAATCCAGGGGATGCGGATGTCGACCCGTTCCTTCTGTCCGATCCGGTCCAGCCGACCGATCCGCTGCTCCAGCAGATCGGGATCGGGGGGGAGATCGAAGAGGACCAGATCGTGGGCGAACTGGAAGTTCCGTCCTTCGCTGCCGATCTCCGAGCAGACCAGAACGCGTGCTCCGTCAGGCTCGGCGAACCAGGCCGCGTTCCGGTCGCGCCGGATCAGCGTCAGATGTTCGTGGAAGAGGGCCGCTTTGATCCGCGTTTCGAGGTGCAGGTGCCGATACATCTGTTCGGCCATCCGGGACGTACTGCAGATCAGGAGGACTTTCGCATCACCGAGATCTTTCAGCAGTCGGACAAGCCACTTCAGTTTTGCCTCGGTACCGTCAGTCTGATTCCCCTCTTCCAGCCGGTAGAGATGTGCTTGCCGTTCCGGAAATCCGGAGAGGGCCTTGCGCGTATTCCGGAACATCACGCGGCCGGTGCCGAACCCGTCGAGCAGATCCTCGACAAGCCGTTCCCGCGCTCCATCTTTTCCGGCAATCAACTCTTCCACGCGCCGCCGGATACGCTCGGAATGTCCGACAAAGAAGGACTGGTCTTCCCGAGTCAGCTCCTGATCGTCAAGAAGATGGTCGACGGCACGGGCCACACGTTCGTATCGGGCGCTCTCTTCGAGGAAGGCGTCCGGTTGCCGATTTTGAAGCTCTACAAGGCGGGACG
>CBFGQN010000483.1:0-3641 GCA_965650895.1 uncultured Ignavibacteria bacterium
TGAAGGAGCAGGCGGTACGCCACGCACTGGAGATGACCGAAGGGAATGTCCAGGAAGCCGCCTCGCGACTGAAGATCAGCCGCTCGACAATGTATGAGTTGATGAAGAAGTACGGGGTGCAATGACGCTCCCCTGCCGCAACGGGTCCCGATCTATTTCCTGAGGATCCATCTCCACGGCACCTCCACCCCCTTCGATATCCCGATCCTCGGTGTTCGCTCCACCAGTTCGTCCGGTACCGGATCACCGGTGAGAAGGCGAATCGGCGAATCGGGGAGGAGAAGATCAAGTCCGTTGTGCTCCGGTCCGATGCCGAGGGCCTGCGTCAGCTTTCCCGGACCGTTTGCCAGATCGCGATCCCGGACGTGCGGACCTCGCCGTTCACGCATGACTTCGATTCCCGCCAACGGCTCGATTCCCCGCAGCAGAACCGCCTCCCCGTACCCTTCGGTCCCGGCAACAATGTTCACGCAGTGGTGCATGCCGTAGATGAAGTAGACGTAGAGGCGTCCGCCGTCCAGAAACATCGCCCTGTTCCGCTCGGTCGGTCCGCGGTAGCAGTGGCTGGCCGGGTCCTCCTGACGGTATGCCTCCACCTCGACGATGCGTCCGGACGTGAGGAATCCGTCGATCCTGGTTCCGAGAATGCGGCCCAGCAGATCGCGGGCAAGCGTCGGTGCGTCGCGGAGGAAGAATTCGGGATCGGTTATAGTTGTGTTGTTCAATGATTTTGTGGTTTGATGATTGAAATTGTCGGGGGTGCGGGGGAGGGGTTAGTAGTCAGCCGTGAGCTATGAGCAATCAGCTATGAGCTATGAGTAGTCAGCTATGAGCCGTCAGCCGTGAGCTATGAGGCGTCAGCCGTGAGCTATGAGCCGTCAGCCGTGAGCTATGAGGCGTCAGTTTTCAGCTATGAGACATGAGCGTTCAGCTTTGCGTCTTTGCTCTTTGCGCCCTTTTTTGCGTCTTTGCTCTTTGCGCCCTTTGTGTGACTTTCGATAGTAGAGGAGCGTCGGCTTTGTGTCCGCCGCGGCGGGCTCATACACTCCTACACCCTCACACTCATCCACTGCAAGGGGCAAAGGTTTTTGCCCCCTACAGTGCCGTCTTCTCCCCACCTCTATGAGCTCTCCTCTCCATACACTCTACGAACTCTCTCATACACTCTTCTCCTTGCGCACTCCGTCACTTGGCGGTATGTTTACCCTCTTTGTAACGCTATCGACAACGCATGAAGAATATCCGCAATTTCTGCATCATCGCACACATCGATCACGGCAAGTCGACGCTTGCCGACCGGTTGCTGGAATATACCGGGGCGATCACCAAACGTGAGATGACAAACGCCCAGATTCTGGACGATAATCCGCTGGAGCAGGAGCGTGGGATCACCATCAAGCTCCACGCTATCCAGATGAACTATAAGCGGCCGAAGGAGAGCGGGGACAGCACCATCTACACGCTGAACCTGATCGATACGCCCGGACACGTCGACTTCAGCTATGAAGTCTCCCGCTCGCTGAAGGCGTGTGAGGGGGCCCTCCTGATCGTCGACGCCACCCAGGGGGTGGAGGCGCAGACGATATCAAATCTTTATCTGGCGATCGATGCCGATCTGGAGATCATTCCGGTCATCAACAAAATCGATCTGCCGGCCGCCAGCACGACGCTGGAGACGGTGAAGGCGCAGGTGATGGACCTGATCGGTTGCCGCGAAGAGGAGATGATCCTGGCCTCGGCAAAGTCCGGCATCGGAATTCAGGATATCCTCGACGCCCTCGTCGACCGGGTCCCCCCGCCGAAGGGAGACCCCGATGCCCCACTCCGTGCGCTCATCTTCGACTCGGTTTTCGATCCGTATCGCGGCGCCGTCGCCTACGTCCGCGTTGTTGACGGAACGCTCCGGAAGGGGGATGAGATCATCATGATGCACAGCGGCAAGAAGTTCGAGGTGGATGATTGCGGTCTGCTCCGGATGAAGCGGGTGCAGGGGACGGAGATTTCATGCGGCTCGGTCGGCTACTTCACCGCGTCGATCAAGGATGTGAAGGATACCAAGGTCGGTGATACGGTGACGCTGGCCCGTGGAGGAGCCGAGAAACCGATTCCCGGTTATCAGGAAGTGAAGCCGATGGTCTTCGCCGGCATCTACCCGGCCGACTCCGACGACTACGAAGCCCTGCGCGACGCGCTCGACAAGCTGGCCCTGAACGACTCCTCACTGGTCTATGAACCGGAAACCTCCACCGCTCTCGGCTTCGGGTTCCGGTGCGGGTTCCTCGGGCTTCTTCACATGGAGATCGTGCAGGAGCGACTGGAGCGTGAGTTCGAGCAGACCATCGTCACCACGGTGCCGAACGTCGAGTATCTGGTCAGGAAAAAGAGCGGCGAGGAACTGAAGGTGGACAACCCGGCGAAGATGCCGCCGGTCGGCGACATCGAGTCGATTTCCGAGCCCTTTATCCGGGCGCAGATCATCTGTCCGTCGGACTATATCGGACCTGTCACGAAACTCTGCATGGAGCGTCGGGCCGTCTTCAGGGATACCAAGTATCTCTCGCAGGACCGGGTGGACATGCACTTCGAGTTGCCCCTCGGCGAGGTGATCTTTGATTTCTATGATCGGCTGAAGTCGATCTCCCGCGGCTACGCTTCGTTCGATTATGAAGTGATCGATATGCGCGACGAAGATCTTGTGAAGGTCGATATCCTCCTGAACGGCGACAAGGTCGACGCCCTCTCGGTGATCGTCCACCGCTCGAAATCATATCATTACGGACGGAAGCTGTGCGGAAAGCTCAGGGAGCTGATCCCGCGTCAGATGTTCGAGGTGGTGGTGCAGGCGGCGATCGGAGCGAAGGTGATCGCGCGCGACAGCATCCGGGCGATGCGGAAAGATGTGACCGCCAAGTGCTACGGCGGCGACATCTCCCGGAAACGGACGCTCCTTGAAAAGCAGAAAGAGGGAAAGAAGCGGATGAAACAGGTCGGCGCCGTCGAGATACCCCAGGAGGCTTTCCTGGCGGTGTTGTCGATGGATGATGATTAGGGTTGAGTTCGTAGAGTGTATAGAGAGGAGAGTTCATAGAGTTGGGGGGAAGACGGCACAGTAGGGGGCAAAAACCTTTGCCCCTTGTAGTGGATGCATGTATGATTCCGCTGTGGCGGGTGAGTCGGTAGCCGTCGGTCTTTAGCCGACGACGGGATGCCCCGAGGGAGACTGTATTCGCAGAGGAAAGCCGAAGCGTGAGGGAATCCGGGATCGGGAGTTGAGTCACCGCGAACGGCTGAATAGAGAACACCGATTCGTCGGCTCCGTATATATTACGAACCCTGTATATCACAAACCCTGTTGTCATGTCGACAGAACGTTCCGTCGGAAAGAATATCCTGATCGGTCTGGTCATATTCTTCGGAATTCTGCTGGTGACCTATTGGGTTATTACCGAGGTTGTCTATCTCTCGTTCAGTGTCCCTACCGAATCGATGCAGGAGACGGTGATGGCGGGGGACTGGATTCTGGCCGATAGATGTTCCTACGATGAAGGAGAATTGCCGGAACGGGGAACGGTTATCATTGTTCGGTATCCGGGAAGTCGCGACGTAGCCAAGCCGCTAAAAGAAGAGTTCTATCTGGAGCG
>CBFGQN010000484.1:0-3634 GCA_965650895.1 uncultured Ignavibacteria bacterium
AGAGTCAGATCCGCCGGGGTGACTGTTTCTACCTTCAGAAAAACTTTATGACCGCCGCCGATATTTACGGTTCGGTGGAGACGATGAACCCGACTCCTGAGGAGGCACAGTATGCCGCCTATCAGAAAGCGATGTCGATCTGGCAGGGGGGGGACAGCATGGCGGCACGACGTGACTTCTCGCTCTTCGTCGCAAACAACGGGAATTCGGAGTGGGCGGATGATGCCCTCTTCATGAGCGGTCTGCTCGACTATCGCGCAACCGATTTCGAGGGGGCCATCAAGGTGATGCGGACCCTGCTGGAGAGCTACCCCGGCAGTCGGCTCCATGCCCGGGCCTACTACACGATCGGCGATTCCTACTACCGGATGATGAAGTTCGACGAGGCGGTTGCCGCCTACTCGATCGTCACCGAGCGCTATCCCGAAAGTACATACATGAAGGATGCCGAAACCGGTATCGTCTACGCCCGGGCCGCTCTGCAGAAAGTGCAGGATCGCTCGCAGCTCGATGCGGTGCAGGTCAACGAGATCGGCGGCAGACCGAGCTACGAACTGGAGTTGCGCCGGGCACAGATCTTTCTGGACGCCAACCGGATCGAGGATGCGGAGCGGGAATACCGGTTGTTTATCGAACACAATCCCCAGAGTGCAAACCTTCCGGTCGGCTGGCTGGGACTGGCCGAGTGTGCGCTGCTCCGGCACGATACCGCAGCGGCAATCGATACGCTGGCGACCCTGGTCAGGGAGTTCGATCAGGGGCACGTCGTTCCGGCCGCCGCTCTTCGTCTTGTCGATCTCTATCTGACCGAGTCCGATACCGTCAGTGCCGTCGAGACTCTCTCGACCGTTCGGAAGAAATTCTCCGAGAGTGCGGCCGGGACAACGGCCCTGATCAGAGAGGCCGAGCTTCTTCTCGGATCGGAACGGCGGGGTGAGGCCAAGAGTATTCTTCGCAGCGGTATTGCGGCGCTTGACAGCATCAGCGGACATCAGACCCGAAGCGGCGGGCGAATGCTTGCGCTGCTGGCCGGACTGGAATCGGCAGACGGAGAAGTTGACAGTGCGCGGAGCCGATGGAAGCTGCTGGCCCGGCGCACCGACTCGCTGGCGGCCGACGCGCTGATGAATTTGGCGGCAAGCTATACCGGAACCGGCGAAACCGATCTGGCCATCGCCTCCTACACCGGATTGCTGAAAAGAATTTCTTCGGATACAAACCTGCGTGCCCGGGCGGAACTGGGACTTGCGCAGGTCTACGAAGCCCGCGGAGAGTTCGAGAAAGCCGTTGAACTCTACCGGGGCATAGTCGAGCGACACGGCGATGATCCTTACGCAAAGGAGGCAAGCCGCAGACTCGAGGAGAAAAAAGAGTTATGAGAAAGTTCGGAACCATGGGCGCAGCCGTCACCTCGGCTACCTTCCGACAGGGTGATTATCCATGCGTAATCAACCGGCCCGCACACGTTGCGGAGAGAGGGAGGGGGGAGTCCAACTCCCCTCCCTCTTCGGGAGTTCGGAAATGTGAACATAATAGCGTGCGGATTCGCAGGATGGTCGGAGCAGGTCTGTTCCTCTCTCTTCTGATCCTCACGGCCGATCTGTACGGTCAGCCGAGTCCTCCGGCATCCGAACCGATTGCCGAGGAAGACCCGAGCGTCGAACGGATCAGGCCGGACGAGCCGATCGACCTTCCGCTGGAAATGCTTCTGCGCATGAACGATACCGGGACATCGATCTTCACGAAGAAACCATTGCACCGACCCGAGCCGCTGGTTCCGGCCGTTCTCGACACATTGAATCCGCAGGGGAAAGAGGGAGAGATGACCATCCCGTTGCGGGGCTATCCGGAACCGGATCAGCCGCCGACGAAGAACCGGCCGATCTATGCCGAGGGTTCGATCGGATTGCATACCACCGCTTTGTTGCGGGCCGGTATCTCCGGCAGTACGTGGCCGTTCGACTATAACGCTTCGGTTGAATACGGTTCCTCGAACGGTTGGGTGGAAAATGCGGAGAGTTCCCTCTTCTCCGCCCGACTCGGCGGAGGATATGTGATCGGTCTGGGATACGGCATCTTCAGCGGCGGATATATGGGGGGAGAGGCCGAGTACGACAACCGGACCTACCGGCTCTATGCTTTGGAAACGCTGCCGGAGCGAAGCCGGGTCGACTGGAAGTTGCAGGGGACAGGAACCGCATCGATTGCCGGAATCGATCTGCGGGGAGAAGGTCGCGTGCGGCGTTTCTCGATGGATCAGACGATTCCGGTTCTCGACGAGACCGGTCCGGCCCCGATTCCTCCACCCGATACCCAGGCCATAGCCGAGACTTCGGTTGAAGGTCGGCTGAGTGCCGGAATGTCGGCCCTCGGTCTGGGCTGGGAAGGAAATCTGGATCTGCGGCTGACGAACACAACGCTCGGCTCGGTCAACTACGGTCAGGTCGATCTCCTTGCTCTTTTCGAAACCCCCGTCTTTTCAATTCGGGGAGGAGGATCTCTCAGTCTGGGCGAAGGGACCGACGGGGAGAGTCGTTCCCGGATCGCTCCGCGGGCCGAACTCCGGATCTTCCCGTTCGACGGTCTGGTGGCCGCCGGCAGGATTGTGGGAGGAGTGCGGCAGACGACGGCCCGGAGTCTGTTCGACGTAAATCCCTACGCGACCATGGACGGGGTGTTTGCTCCGGAGGATGAGAGACTGGGCTACGAACTTTCGCTCCACCTTGAACCGGCTCAGTCCTGGGGAGTCCGCGTTGCCGGAGCCCGCCGCGACTATGCTTCCTACCTCTTTTTCGGTCGTCCCGAAACCGGGGAGTTTGTCCCGACATACGGCGAGGCAAAGGTCGATATCGTCAGCGGTGATTTCTATCTCCGTCCTGATTCGCGCAATGAGGTTTCCGGTGTCGTCCGTTTCACCCAGGGAACGCTCGGCGACGGATCCTCCGTCCCCTATATGCCGAAGTGGGATGCCGAACTCTTCTACTCGCGTCGCCTTTTCAATCTGCCGATCGAGATCGGTGCCTCGATTCGCTATATCGGCGAACGCCGCGGCGGAACCGAAGAGCTTGATCCGGTCTTCCTGCTCGGGTTTGAATGGTCCTACAACGTGGCAAAACTTTTTGATGTGGTTCTGGAAGCCCGGAATCTTCTCGCGCAGGAATATCAGCTCTGGGAGGGATATGAGGAGCGGGGACTCTATCTGTCGCTGGGGGCAAGAACACGTTTTTAGAATAGTTAGAATAGAATGTCTCTACCGCACCAGATGCAACATTCCAAAGCAAACATGCTTTTCGAGTTTTGTATCGAACATTTTGAACTGATGACCTATGGCTATGCACGAACATGAAGAACAAAGAGCGGGGGATCCGATGCGGGGGCGGGATGCCTCCCGTCTGGGTGCGTTGATCAATCGTGGAGAGGAAGAGAATCTCCGGAATCCGGAGAACTCCATTCCGATGCCGGGACTTGACGCCGAAGGAGAAGAGGAGGTCTGGAACGCCTCGGGTGCGATGACGCTGAACGACTACCAGCGGTTGCGCAAGGGGTACGAGCGGGGGATCAATCCGGAAGCTCTGGAACGGATGGAAGAGTCGCGAAACGAAGCGGATCTCCCTCCGGCTTCTTCCTTTGAACC
>CBFGQN010000485.1:0-3615 GCA_965650895.1 uncultured Ignavibacteria bacterium
AATCTTCAAGTCACCTGCCTCGGTCGGGATTCCTCCGGTCTGATCTATGCCGGCACCGAGGGGGGAGGAGTATGGGTCACTTCCGACAGGGGAATCACCTGGCAGTCCGCCGGGCTGGAAGAAAAAGAGATATGGTCGCTCGGTTTCCTGCGCTCCGGTCGGATGATTGCCGGCGGGGCGGCGGGTACCTGCTGGTACTCGGATGACAAGGGAGAGAGCTGGATGTCTTCTTCTACCGATGTCACTTCAGATCTCCAGTCGATTTCGTCATTTGACGATCGGAAAGTCTATGCGGCTACATTCTCTCATGGCCTCCTCCTTTCAACGGATCAGGGGATAACCTGGGGGCGAACCGCTTTTCCGGATACGGGGATCATGTCGGTGATCGTCGAGTCCGAAAGCGTTATCCATGCAGGAACGCGGGAAGGGTATTTCCTTTCGGAAGACGGAGGGGAGACCTGGAGACGGGTTACTGAAGGAATGACGACGAAAGCCGTGAACGCAATGATAATGAGGGGCAACACACTTTACATCGGTGCCGAGAACAGCGGAGTATATCAACGGGAGCCTGCCGGCAGTGTGGATGCGAAGACCGACAGAATGTCCGGCTCTTCCATACTTCGGGTACTTAATCAGCACGGAGGATCCGATCTGGTAATTCTTCTGGATCTGAATGAGTCCACATCTCTTGATGTGGGACTGTATGACGTGAAGGGGGAACGGGTAGCTACCGTTGTTCGGGGAGAAGAGGAGGCCGGTCATCACTCCTATCACTTCTCCGGCTCAGAGCTTGCCGGGGGCGTATACTGGTGTATTGCCCGGACATCCGTCGGGACAGTAACGCAGTCGGTCTATATTCCCGAGTAATGTTCCCTTGGTGATTCTTCGTGTATCCGCCGCGGCGGATGACTTCGTGGTGAATCCTTACCACAAAGAATCACCAGGATCCCAGTTCCCGTTTTTCCGCCACCCTGTACCGGGCTCCCTCCCGCGAGAGAAAACTTTCCACGAGCAGGAGATGCTCGACCTCGACCTGCGGTAACTCCGGACGGGTCGAGGTGAGGGCCGTGCGGAGGGCTTCGGGAATCCGTCGGTCGCGCCGCACCCGGCCCAGCGTCAGGTGAGGACGGAATGTTCGATCCTCCGGCTCCAGTCCAAGCTCCCGGGCAAAAGCTTCGCACAGCGATTGCAGTTGCAGCAGTTCCGTCTGATCCCGCTGCGTGATCCCTTCAAGTCCAAGAACAATTACCTGCGGCTTGCGGAGCGAGGGGAAGGCGTCGATGCCGGTGAACCGGAGCCGGCACCGGGAGGGCATCTCCCGTTCGGTCAGGAGTTGCCGGGCTTCCCTGAACGTTCCGGTCGGAAGCTCGCCGAGAAACCGGAGCGTCAGGTGCAGATTCTCCGGCGGCGTCCAGCGAACCGTCCCGTTATCCGTCGAGCGAAGCTCCGCGATGATGCTGTCCACGGCTTTCTCGACCGGATAAGGAAACGTGACGGCATAAAAAGAGCGATGTGTTGACCGATCAGGTTGATGCATTGGTGGATTGAAGTATATTCTGCCATGAGCACAATCGACGGAACAGAGATCGAGGGGAGTATACGAAGCGTGGCGAAGGGATCAAATCGAAAAGATGAGGGGAGGCGAGTGCGCAGGGGGGGGAAGGGGGGAGAGAGTCCCTGTCTGCTCGGTTCTCCGGCCTGCTCCGCTTCCGAGCTCCAGCCGTTACAGGAATACGACAGCTCGCAGGTCACCCTCCTCTACTTCCATCTTCTCGGGCGTAATCCCGCTCTGACTCCGGATACGCTGATCTGCCGCCGATGCCTCGAAGAGGCGGAGCGGGAATTACAGCGAATGCAGATTGTCGGCAGGCGGGGCGAGCCGCACTATGCCGATCTCCTCCTCGGATCCCTGCCGATTCTCTCGACGCCCGAACGGGTCAATGCCTCGCCGCGATACAGCGGTGCGGGGATCACGATGGCCTTCGTCGATTCCGGCTTTGCTCCCCATCCCGATCTGATCCTTCCGGTCAATCGTGTGGTTGCCGTCTACGATGCGGTCAGAGGGAGAGAGGTGCGGGACTTCGAGCGGGATTTTTCGGAGGAGCCTCCGGTCGAGGCCTGGCATGGAACGATGGCCGCAACCGTGGCGGCCGGAAGCGGACATCTTTCCGACGGATACTATCGGGGGATCGCATCCGATGCCCGGCTTGTTCTGGTGAAGGCGATGACTCCGGAACATCATATCCGGACACCGCAGGTGAGGCGGGCGCTGGAGTGGCTGATCGAGAACCGCGAGCGGTACGATATCCGGGTCGTCAATCTTTCGCTCGGCGTCGATGAGACCACGCGGTCGATGCGCCATCCGGTGATTGCGCTGGTGGAGGAATTGACCCGCATGGGAGTGGTGGTGGTGGCCGCCTCGGGGAACAATCCTTCTCGGCCTCTCGTCCCTCCCGGCTCCGCCCCGTCGGCAATTACCGTCGGCGGGTATAACGACCATAATTCGGAAGATCGGGAGCACCACGAGATCTGGCACAGTTCCTACGGTCGGACACCGAACGGCGTCAGGAAGCCGGAGTTGCTCGGTCCGGCTATCTGGGTGGCCGCTCCCATCCTTCTTCGGACGGGAGTGAAGGCCGAAGCCGAGGCACTCTTCTACATGGCCGGCGCTTCCGACGATGCTCTGATGCGGAGCATTCCGGTGCTGGCGAATGAGACCGGAATCGGGCAGGAACTTCTGGCGACAGAGACGCCGCTGCGGGCCCGTTCGCTGGTGCTGGAACGTATCCGGACCGAGAAGCAGATCAACGCGAACTACAAGCATGTGGACGGCACCTCCTTTGCCGCTCCGATTCTCTCCTCGGTTGTGGCGCAGATGCTGGAGGCCGATCCGGAGTTAACCCCGGCGGACGTAAAGGAAATCCTGCAGAAGACCGCCGAGCCGATCAAAGGAATCTCTCCGGAGACCCAGGGCTTCGGTCTGCTCCGGGCCGACAGAAGTGTGGAGTCGGTTCTCCGGATCCGGAGATCGAAAAGAAAAAGGGGGGAGGGGAAAAGGTGAAGAGTGAGCTTCTCCTCGGCAGGTCGGGGCTGCGATTATAATCGGTACACGGATCGAACGGATCGGAACGGATGAGCACGGGTTCGCTCCCTCTCAATCCGTCCAATCCGCGTACCGCTTCCGTGTCAAGGGCATGGTGTCTGTGTGAGACGGAACAGAGGACAGGCCGGAGATTGCCGGAGCGAACCTCCGGCCTGCACAACTGAACGTCTTCATCTTTTGTCAACCGTCCGCTTCCTCTCTTTGCGTGCCGGACTTATGCCGGCTCCGCCGATGCTTTGCTTTCCTGCCCGGCCGGTTGCGGTGCGGGGAGATCCCACAGACCGAATCGATTCCGCCAGTAGTCGGTCAGGAAGATGTTGTTCGGATCCTTCTCCGCACGCTTTGCCAGGAAGTCGTCCCAACGCTCGTACTGGTTCCGGAAGAATTCCACCCAGCCGTCCGGATCTCCCTGCGCGATGATCGGCTGATACTTTCCCCAGTGAAGTCGGTAGGGGATGTTGTTCTCCCTGAGAAGATTCCAGAGCTGCGGGTAGAATACTTCCGCCGGGTTT
>CBFGQN010000486.1:0-3610 GCA_965650895.1 uncultured Ignavibacteria bacterium
GATAACATCAAGCCGGTCAAGACACAGCAGGGCCAGATCTTCCAGCGAGGTCCGATCCGGCTGTACGGGGGGGACCGTGTGGAGCGAGAGATCAATCTTCTCCAGCGAATCGCGCCGTGTGGTGCGGGGGGCCTTCAGTTCGTCCAGACAGAGGTTGCGGGCGATGCGGAGGACCAGTCCGACCGGGTTGCCGAGATTTGCCGGGGGCTTCCTCCGCATGTCGATCATCCGGATCCAGGCTTCCTGTTCAATATCCTGCGCTCCGGCGGCATCGTTCAGCATCTTCCGGCAGTAAAGCCGAAGCCGACTGCTGTGGCGTTGATGGAAGAGAGCAAATGCGCCGTCATCCCCCAGAAGGAACTGCCGGAAGAGCTCGACATCCCCTTTCGGGGGCTGAGGCCGGCCCCCTGTCGTCCGCTCCCCATCCTCTTCTTCCGGCTGTCGTCGACGTGATTTGTGCAGATAGAGTCCCGAATCGGTCATGCGTGTGCGAATACCTCCCTTTACCCTTTTCAAGCTAACGATCCGTCCGGCAATTCCTGACACTTTCGGTCGGGTGTTTTTTCATGCCCCGACATTATATCGTATATATCCTGTCCGAACATCGGATGCGCCCTCCTTTTTTTCTTCCCGGCCTGTCAGGATTCCGCGGACCGCTCGTTCAGGGTCAAAGGGAACTCAGGCGGATGACCACGGACCTGAACGACGAGATAACCACAGCTTCATCTATCACACCGATTTGTTTACGGTGACCAGGGAGAGATTCATGCGAAGAAGTCGCACACTGAAATTTTCGGCTTTCTGCCTTGCAGGATATGCCCTGCTGTATTCGGCAACCTTTACCGGATGCAGCGACCAGATCGCCCCGCCGATTCCGCAGGACACCACATCGCAACTGCCCGACAGCGCGTATACGTTTCTGTATGCCGTCAAGGATCCGGACACAAAGCAACTGAGCTATCGTTCTTCCCTCGAAGACGGAACGATAGGGGTGGAATTCGGCTCAAGGATTTCCCGTTCCCCCTCCGGATCGGGTAAGGCTCCGATGATAACAGGGGGAATGCTCTATGCGGTCGACCTGAATACCGGCACCCCCCTCTCTGCAGGGTTTGCCCCGGAGGGAGAATACGAGAGCATCGACAATTTCTCCCCGGCAATCTCTTCGGACGGAAACCGGCTGGCGTGGACCGAGGAGAACTATGCGGAGGGGAAACGATGGGGAGTACTGGCGGATGCCGACGGGACCAACCGGATAATGCTGCCGGTCGGTGCGGCCAGGGAGACCTGTATGCGGTTCTCCCCCGACGGAACGCATTTGGCTTTCTTCTCCTATGATGAAGAGAGAGAGAAGGGAGAACTCTACCGGATAAACGCCGACGACGGCGGTGACCTGCGCCTGCTGGCGGAAACCGACCGTCCGATGAACGACGGCTTCGGCATCTTCGACTGGTCGCCCGACGGATCGCAGATCGTCTTCAGCCACGGCACCGACATTCCAACCATTTACGTCGTCAACAACGACGGAACCGGACTCCGCTCCCTGGCCGTCGGTTTCCTTCCCGACTGGTCCCCCTACGGATCGAAAATTCTCTTTACGTCCACCGGAAACCGGTCGGGACTGGCAATCATCAACAGCGACGGGACCGGAGGACCGGAGTTCCTCAACCCTTCCACGCTGTCACTCTTCGGCCGCTGGTCGCCCGACGGAAAGCGGATTCTCTACGCCGAACTTGATTCCTCAACGCAGGATATCGAGAGCAGGCCGGCGCAGATTCGTGTGATGCACGTCGCCACGCGGAAGGTGACGACCGTCAGTTCCAACGGCAAGACGGGCGGACTGTACTGGGTGGAGTAGAAGAGAAGGAGGACGTCGAACCGAAGAGTAGATCTCCTCGCCGCAGCGAACCAATTGCTCCGGAAAAGCATCCATATTCACAAACCTGATAACTGAGACCATGACCTGTTTTCATGACTATTGCAGATCGGGAAGCCTTCTTCTCCTCGTTGCCGGAGTGACGGTGTTCCTGAGCCAGATCGGTTGCAGCGATAAAATCGCTCCACCCACGGCAAACGACACGACATCGCAG
Organism: uncultured Ignavibacteria bacterium; assembly: GCA_965650895.1. Lineage (GTDB taxonomy): Bacteria > Bacteroidota > Ignavibacteria > OLB7 > OLB7 > JAGWAZ01. The sequence continues at coordinate 2,088 of CBFGQN010000486.1, forward strand.
AGCGGGGCAAGCAGCTATGCCTTCCTGTACGCCGCACGGAATTCCCCGACGCAGGAGTGGTTGTACCGGTCGTCACTGGAAGATGGCACGATCAACGCCACCTTCGGCGAGAAAGTCGCCCGCGCTCCCTCCGGCAACAAAAAGAGTCTGATGATGGCATCGTATAACCGACTGGACGTTGTCGATCTGCAGACCGGCACAGTCCTCTTCGGCGGCATCGGGTTGTCGGACGGCTACGACTACTTCGAGAAATTTTCTCCGGCAATCTCTCCGGACGGAACGCGGCTGGCGTGGAGCGAGGAAAACTACACCGAAGAAAAGCGCCGGGCCGTCCTGATGGATGCCAACGGCACACACCGGGTAACACTTCCGGTCGGCGCCGCACACGAGACCCCCATGCGGTTCTCCCCCGACGGGACGTATGTGGCATTCTTCTCCTACGACTACGACGCGGAGAAGGGAACCCTTTACAGAGTGAATGCCGATGGAAGCAATCTGCAGCCGCTGACCGAGACGACCTCCCGTCCCTTCAGCGACGGTGCCGCCGTCTTCGACTGGTCGCCCGACGGGTCACAGATCGTCTTCAGTCAGGGAGAAGACAATCCCGCTCTCTATATCATCAACAGCGACGGCACCGGGTTACGGCTGCTGGGTGCGGGTATCGTCCCGGACTGGTCGCCCGACGGGTCGAAAATCCTCTTCACACTCCCCTATCCTTCCCTGAGCCTGGGAATGATGAACACCGACGGCAGCGGAACCGAAATTCTGACTCCGTCCTCCCTCGGAGTCAACGGTCGCTGGTCACCGGACGGAAAACATATCCTCTATGCAGACTATGACACCGATGCCGACGTGGAACGTGATCCAGCCCGGATCAGCGTGATGAACGTCGCCACACGGTCGGTTACCGTTATCGATTCCACGGGGGCCTATGCCGGATTGTTCTGGGTGGAGTAACCCCCCAATCGAACACCAGGTGCCCGCACGATCAATCACATTCATTCAAACGTTCGGAGAAACCATGAACAGCCAATCAGGACGGGGCGCAATCCAGGCCCTTACCACGGGGCTCTGCCTCATCCTTCTTTGTGTCGGTTGTTCCGACAAATTGATTCCGCCGGCCTCCAACTCCGGTTCCTCGACACTTTCAGGAAGGATCCTGAACGAAAGCGGGAAACCGATCCCGGACGATGCGGCCATCGTCGTCCTGTGGGAAGGCCGGAACTCCATGTACGTCTATGGACGCGGCACGATCGATCGGCAGAAAAACACCTACTCGATCACACTCGGGGAGCCACCGCTGGAGGGACTGAATCTGCTGGATGAAGAACATCCGTCATTCTTTTTCGGTGTCGGATATATTTATGTGGTCCCCGATTCCGTAACGCACACCACGCTGGCAGAAGGGATCCGACTGACAAGCGACTATACCGGTCCGTTCTACGGTTCGACCGAGTTCAGCGGAATCATCTATCTGAGTGCCGACCCGGCGGTGCTCGGTGCACCGGACAATGACAACTGCT
>CBFGQN010000487.1:0-3609 GCA_965650895.1 uncultured Ignavibacteria bacterium
ATCACGCGGGGGTATCAGGCGTGGCGACGGAGAACCGGTCGACGGGTCGATTTTCTGCTCGGACGACTGAAGACCGGGGTCGATCCGGATGAACGTCGGAGTCTGGAGATCGAACTTGAGACGCTCCGCCGGGCCGAACGGAGTATCGAAGCGGTCCACGCGACGCTCGGGGAGTTCTCCACGCTTCTCTCCCCCACGGAGTTCCGGGCTGCGTTTCTCAGACTGATTGCGACGTTGAAGGCGACCGAGAACATCCTGCAACTCCGGCGGAACCTTGAATCGCAACCCCGCACTCCGGCCGACTGGCAACGTATCCACGACGAGATGGAACGGGATACGCGGGCGCTGGCCCGTTTCCTGGCTCTGCTGGACGAACTGACGGAGTTGTTCGAACTGGATATCGAGGAGGAGCGGAAGCGGATTGCGGCCGAAACTCCGGTCGGGGAAGAAGAACCTTCTTCCGATCCCGAACCGCAACAGCAGGGACTCCACCGACTCGGCTACTATCTGGATCACCTCCGGACGGCGGCGGCGCGATCGTTCTACAGCATTCGGGAGAAGCACGATTACGGGATGCTGGTCACTTCGCTCGATCAGGTGCAGGGACAGACGTTCGACGTTATCATCATGTGCGGTCTGGTCGACGGCGAATTTCCGAGTACGTATATCCCGGCAAACTTTCTGGGGAAGCCGCTGGAGGCGACCGAGGAGCGGCAATTGCGGCGGGAACGGATCGCCTTCTATTCCGGCCTGACGAGTTTCTCGCATCGCATCTATCTGACCTATCCGCGCACCGCAGGAGAGAACGAACTTGTCCGCTCCTCCTTTCTCGACGCGTTGCTCCGCATCACGACGGTGGAGGAGTCGGGGAACGTGGTGGAATACAAGGAGCTTCGCATCGAGCGGGGGGAGCGACGGGGGGAGAAGGAATCGATTCCGGACCGGGATTTCCCGGCGATGGTCGCCACGATCGATGTGCTGGCGGAGGAGGCCGGGACGGTTCTCTGGAACGGAGGAGCACTCCCCAGAGTCGAGGAGGGAAGAGAAGTTCTCGATCATCTGAAGCACACGGTGGAAGTGGAAATGGGACGTGCGATGGCCGAAGAGAATCCCGGTCTCGCAGCAGAGTACCGCGGAATCATCACCGATGCACTGACCGATGAGGAACGGGAAGAGCTTGCCGCCCGGCGCGAGAAGGAGTACTCCGCCTCGCAGCTTGAAATCTACGCGAAGTGTCCGTTCAAGTACTTCACCCGTCGTCTCCTCAGCGTCGATGCCCCGGCCCGGTTCGATGTGACGCTGACGCCCCTGGAGCGGGGAGTGCTGGTCCATGCCGTCCTCTTCAAACTCTACAGCGAACTCCGGGAGAAGGGTGAACTGCCGATAAGTCATGAGAATCGGGACGAGGTGATCCGGCGCGCGCAGGAGATCGCCGCGCAGGAGATCGAGGGGATCACGCTCGATCATCCCTACTGGAAGATCGATCAGGAACGCCTGCTCGGAAGCGACGCACTGAACGGATTGATCGAGCAGTGGATCGACGGCGAGATCGTCCGGACCGAGGAGAAGACCGAACTGGTGCCGGAATTCTTCGAGGTCTCTTTCGGTCAGGGAGGAAGTTCCGGATCGACAACCGATCCGATTCTCTCCTCAAATAATGAGATCGAGCTCTACGATGTGAAGGTGCGGGGAAAGGTCGATCGCGTGGAGATCTTCCGTCAGGGGGATGTGGTCTACTACGCCGTCGCCGACTACAAGACCGGTGTTCCTCCGTCGCGGGGGGATATCGAGAAGGGACTGAGTCTGCAATTGATGATCTATCTGGAAGTGATCCGCCACGTTCTGGCCGATCATTTCGGTCTGCCGCTGGAGAACATCCGGCCGTCCGGCGGCATCTACTACCGACTGAACGCACGGGAGGTGAACACGAAGGACACCTATCTTTTCGTACCGAACGAGCTGAAAGGAGACCTGATAAAGGAGCGGAAATACAAGCGGGATCCGGACACGGTGGAGGAACTGGAGGCCCGGATGGAGGAGGCCTTTGCCTGGGCCGATCAGTACGTGCAGGGAATCTCCACCGGCGTCTATCACGTGACGCCGCACGATGTGAACAAGGTCTGTCGGGAGTGTGAGTACTACTCGGTCTGCCGGATTTCGGAGAAGGGGAAATAGACTGTCGGCCGGGTTCCGGCTTTGTGGTCGCTTCGTTTCTCCGCTGTGGTGGATGCCCTTGTGGATGCCTTTGTGTTTTTTCACCACAAAGGCACAAAGAATCATCGACAACTTTACGGTGCCACGAGCAGAGGTACTTCACCGGACGATTCGATAAATCCGCAGGAATCCGTCCCGATCCGTTCAATCCGTGTACGATCTTCCGCTACCCCCCACGATAGGGAATCGGATCCTCGACGCCGGCCTCCCGGAATCCCCGCAGCCGCAGCGCACAACTGTCGCACTCGCCGCAGGCACGCTCTTCCCCCTGATAGCAGGACCAGGTCAGATGAAGCGGGGCATCCAGCTCCAGACCTTTTCGGACGATGTCGGCCTTGCTCATATCGATCACCGGTGTTGCGATCCGGATATCGGTCTCCGGTCGCGTCCCGAGTGCGATTGCCCGTTCGAAGGCACGGAAGAATTCCTTCCTGCAATCGGGATAGCCGCTGGAATCTTCCTCGACCGCACCGATGGCGATCACTGCAGCACCGATGACTTCCGCCCAGCTTGTAGCGATGGCCAGGATGTTGGCGTTCCGAAAGGGGACATAGCTTGTGGGAATCTCCCGCGACTCCAGGTTTGCCCGGGAGACTTCGATATGGGTATCGGTCAGACTCGATCCGCCGATCGCGGCAAGGTGGCCGATATCGACGACGAGACGGCGGTGGGCACCGAAGTGATCGGCCTGGGCGTGGAAACATTCCAGTTCCTTCTTCTCGGTCCGCTGGCCATAGTTTGTGTGGAGCAGGTTCAGCCGGTATCCCTGCCGGGCAAGAATCGCCGCCGTCACGCAGCTATCCATTCCGCCGCTCAGGAGAACAACGGCCGATTTCGGATTCGGAGTTTCCGGTTGCGGATTCTGCATGGACGGCACTTCCCGTTTACACTTTCAGCTTCGCCTCGGCATAGGTCCGCTCGGTTTCGTAGAGTCGAACGGCGATGGTTTCCAGATTTGTGTAGCCTTTCAGACTGTCGGCCACCTGTCCGAGCATCCAGCCTGCGATGTTCTCGGCAGTGGAGGGGAAGGAGACCACGACCCGTTTCATGTCGTGCGCTTCAAGGAAGGTCAGCATCTCCCGGTCCGACTCGTCGCAGAGGAAGGCATGATCCACCTGCTCGACAATCGGATCGACGATAGCACGAATATCGAAGTAATCGATCACCATCCCGTTTTCATCCAGTTCCCCGGTCACCACAACGCGCATCCGATAGGAATGCCCGTGTACATTCCGGCATCCTCCCTCATGAAAGGGAAGCCGATGCCCCATCTCCCAACGAAACTCCTTTGCGATTTCCATGTTCATTGTCTGTTGTCCGGTCCAGTGTCTGTGAGGAGTGAGCTTTGAGCCGTGAGCTTTGAGCCGTGAGCTTTGAGCCGTGAGCTTTGAGCCG
>CBFGQN010000488.1:0-3605 GCA_965650895.1 uncultured Ignavibacteria bacterium
CGACGAACATCTCCACGCCTCGATCGAAAAACTTGCCGAACGGGATGCCGCCTGGTTCTCCTCACAGCTTCCGAACAGCGAATCCTGGCGGCTCTTCCCTGAGTTCAGGGAGGGGGCTGCCTACATCGATATCGAAACCGACGGAGGTTCGGCCGGAGCCGGAACGATCACGACGATCGCCTTGTGGGACGGCAAGGAACTCCGCCACTACGTACATGGAGAAAACCTTCGCGATTTTCAGGACGACATTCTCGACTATCCTCTGCTCGTTACCTGGAACGGCGCGGCGTTCGATCTCCCTTTTATCGAGGAATGGTTCCGGATAAAACTTCCCCATGCCCACATCGATCTGCGTCACGTGATGGCCTCGCTCGGCTATCGCGGCGGACTCAAGGCGGTCGAGCGTGAGTTCGGTCTCGACCGTGGAATGCTCGACGGAGTCGACGGATACACGGCGATCCTGCTCTGGAAGGAATTCCAGACGACCGGAGATGCGAAATCGCTGGAGACCCTTCTTGCCTATAACTCCCTCGATGTGGTGAATCTTGAACGGCTGATCGTGGAAGCCTATAACCGGAAGATCGAGGAAACCCCTTTTGCTCTGGCCAACGAACTGCCGTTGCCGGTTGTTCCGGACGATTTCGGTGTGAAGCCCCACGAGGAGTCGCTGGAGAAGATCCGCAGAACGCTGTCGGCCCGGGAAGATTATCTTCGTGACCTGGCCCGTCATCTTCTCGGCGGATCCTGACCGATCCTTCGCTTCGTTGCAATCATCGACAAAGTCTTCCCCGCTGAGGCTCCTTTCCGTCCCTTGTTCGCCCGTTCTTTCTTCATATTTTCACGGCGTTCCGTCCGGTCGCGGGTTTGCACTTCCCGGCCGACCGGACCGACCATGCGATTGAAGTACACATCAATTCAGGAGAAACGATATCATGACATGGGTCATTACCAGACTCTGTTCAGACTGTAAAGACACCGCCTGCGTGGAGGTCTGTCCCGTTGACTGTATCTACGGGTTGACGGTAGAGGACCCGGGCTACCGCAATCAGTTGTTCATCAACCCGGATGAATGCATCGACTGCGGCGCATGCGAACCGGAGTGTCCGTGGGGGGCGATTTTCGAGGATGCGGCCGTCCCGGGAATCTTTACCGAGGATACCGAACTGAACGCGCAGGTCTTCGAGGAGCATTCCAACGCCGACTTCACCATAACTCCCGACAAACTTCGTGACGACCCGACTCCGGAAGAGGTGATCGCCAACGAAGTGAAGTGGGGATACGAGCGATAAACGATGGAGTGAGGGGAGGGGAAAAGACGGAGGACGATTCGTCGCGATGACCGATGATTGGGATGTGATCGATGTAAGAATAATGATGCGGCATGATGGACAATGATGGAGCGGTGCCATGAACTATCCGGAAGCAGAGCAACACCACCTTCGAACCGAGCCGACGCAGGTCGGAGCGGTTGTCCGTATGCGATGCCCGGAATGCAAAAAGGGGATCGTCTACAGTCACGGCTCACACATGAACCGGCTTTGCCCGAACTGCGGCATCCGGTTTGAACGGGAGCCGGGATATTTTTCCGGAGCGATATGGATCGCCGTTCTGCTGGCGACTCCGGTTGCTCTGTTCCTGATGTTCCTGCTGCTCTGGTTCTTTCGCGAACTCCATCCGGGCGTTGCCGGTCTTCTGGCCTCGCTGACGTTTATCCCGCTGGTTCCGATCACCATCCGGCTATCACGGTCAATCTGGATGTATCTGGATCATCAGATGCATCCGCAGAGACCGCATCGTGATCCCCCCGACCGATCCGATATACCGCCGGCGCCGATTTCTCCCGACCCTCCGGGGCGGGGAGCTTCGATGCCGGTCGATCCTTCCGACGGTGCGCCCTCCGATGAAGGGATCCCGACCCCCGCGCCACAACGTAAACAGGAGATGGCAGAGGTCTGAAGGGGCCTCTGCAACGTTCATCAAGAGAAATCCATATGTCAGAAGCAACCATTGCTACAGCCCAGCCTTCGGCCCAGTCGGCGTTCGATATCGTGATGAAGAACTTCGACCACGCCGCAAACTATGTTGATATCGACCCGGGGTATGCCGAATTGATCAAGTCGATCGACCGGGAAGTTCGCGTTGAAATACCGACGCGGATGGACAACGGCGAACTCAAGGTCTTCATCGGCTACCGGGTGCAGCACAACAATGCCCGAGGGGCATACAAGGGAGGGATTCGGTATCACCAGGATGTCGACCTCGACGAAGTCCGCGCCCTGGCCGCCCTGATGACCCTGAAGACGGCGGTTGTCGGCATCCCCTACGGCGGCGGCAAGGGGGGCATCACGGTCGATCCGAGAACGCTTTCGCAGACCGAACTGGAGCGGATGACCCGGATGTTCATCGACAAGATCGATCAGATCATCGGTCCGCATGAGTATATCCCGGCTCCGGACGTCAACACCAACGCGCAGGTGATGGCCTGGATGATGGACGAATACAGCCGCCGCCACGGACATACCCCCGGCATCGTCACCGGCAAGCCGATCGAGCTTGGCGGATCGCAGGGAAGAGCCGAGGCCACCGGCCGGGGGGCGGTGATCGTGCTTCGCGAAGCGTCGAAGATCTACGGCATCGATCTTCACAGTTCCACAGTCGCCATCCAGGGCTTCGGCAACGTCGGATCGTATGCCGCCTGGACGCTCGACGAGATGGGAGTGAAGATTACCGGCATCAGCGACGTCAGCGGAGCTATCGTCAATCCCGCAGGCGTGAATATCAGTGCGGCCATCAACTATCTGAAAACCCATCCGACACTCGAAGGGTTTGAGGGGGGAGACCGCATCTCGAACGAGGAATTGCTGGAGATGGAGTGCGACATCCTGATCCCGGCCGCCCTCGGTCGGGTCATCACGATGGAGAATGCCGACAGGATCAAGGCGAAGATGATTGTCGAGGGGGCGAATGAACCGATCACCGGCAAGGCCGACGTGATCCTGAACGACAGAGGGGTGATCGTTCTGCCCGATATCCTCGCTAATGCCGGAGGGGTTACCGTCTCCTACTTCGAGTGGGTGCAGAATCTGCAGCAGTTCCAGTGGGAACTCGAAGAAGTCCGGCGGAAACTGGAGAACATCCTCGTCAACAGCTTCCAGCACATCCACGCCATTGCGGTCAAGCATGGCGTCTCGCTCCGGCTTGCGGCCTATATCCTGGCCATCGAGCGGCTCGAGAAGGCTACCCGACTGCGCGGAGTGTAGTCCGAAGAGGTGTGCCGCAGCAGAAGAAAAGGAACACGATAACCGTACCGCAGAGGAAGAAACGTATGAACGTGATTGTAGACCTGTGTGTCGTTCCGGTCGGCGTCGGCGTGTCGGTCTCGGACTATGTGGCCGCCTGCCGGCGAGTTCTGCAGGAGGCCGGACTCTCGCACATGATGCACGCATATGGAACGAATATCGAAGGGGAATGGGATGAGGTCTTTGCCGCGGTGAAGCGGTGCCACGAGGTGGTGCACGAAATGGGGGCTCCCAGAATCAGTACGTCGATCAGACTCGGAACCCGCACCGATCGTGAACAGCGAATGCAGGAGAAGATCGACAGTG
>CBFGQN010000489.1:0-3604 GCA_965650895.1 uncultured Ignavibacteria bacterium
GACCCTGTCTCCGAGCATTTTCACACAGTATCCGTAAAGGCGACGATTGTATCTGTCATACAGCTCCACGAAGGCGTTTTCATCCCCCTCCTGGAAGCTCCCCATCAGATCTTCGTCGGTCCGTTGTGTCGTGTCATAGCTGTTCGACATCGCGGTCAGGAACACTGGATTCCGGTAAATGTTTCACGCACTGCGGTCCCTCACAAACCGAGACGGTTTCCGCATGCCGGGGGTGGACGGGAGAAAATAGCAGGGATTGTTAAACTTCGGCCAGGGAAGGAAGAGAACTCCGGAAGAAGGAATCGGGACATGAAATCCTTCCTCTCCGTTATTCTGTCCCCCTCCCCCCCAGCGGCGTCGGCAGTCCGTCGATGCTCTCGGCGTTCTTCTCCCGTCTGGCTTCGGCCAGTCTCTCCTCGCCGATCCCCTCGGCCCACTTTCTGAATGTTTCACGTTCTGACCCGAAGGTCATCAGCGGGACGGCATAGCCGCAGGATGTCTGCACGCGGTCGATATCGGCTGCGATGATCTGCCGGGCTCCGGGAAGGTCGGGAAACAAAGAAGCAAGCTCATTCCACTCATCTGTCCCGGGCAAAATCGTCCGTCCCCGTCCGTAAAGCCGAAGGATCTGCGGCGGCCCGCTGAAGGCGCAGAACATGAAGGTGATCCTCCCGTTCTCCGCCAGGTGTGCCGACGTCTCGTTTCCGCTCCCGGTCAGATCCAGATAGGCAATGCGATGCGAAGAGAGAACCCGCAACGTATCATACCCCTTCGGCGACAGGTTGACGTGTCCGGAGGAATCGAGCGGAGCGGTGGCGACAAAGAAGAGAGGCTGTCGCTCGATGAACTCACGGTGAGTTGCATCGATCATATCATAGACTCGTGCCATCGACTTGCTTACGACTCCTTGTCCTGATTGAAGATGATCCTGTTGCTGAACGGATCGATCACTTCCATGATTCTGGCTCCCCACGGAGCATCCTCCAGACCGGGCCGGTTGTAGCGGTAGTTCTTTCCGTTCACTTCGCGGTGAAGCCCCTCCACATCATCCGTTGCGACGAAGATCTTTGTCCCCGGCGTCCCGTCGCCGGAATGCTCGCTGAGATGAAAGACCATATCTCCGCGCGATACCTGCATGTAGATCGGCGTATCCGGTTCGAACCGGTGCTCCCAGTCGACGGTCATGCCGAGGAAACCGACGTAGAACACGCGGGCTTTCTCTTCATCGAAGATGCGAAGAATCGGAATCGTTTTGAATGTCATGAGAACCAATCCGGAATTGATGGTGCACAATGATGGACGGACAAGGTAATGCTCCCGGCTACGCCGGCGGTGTGTGGCCCACACCGATTCTAACTTACAAGTTTCTTTCGATGTGAGGGGGCAAAGGTTCTTGCCCCTGCAGTTGCAGGGGGTATGTACTTCGGGTCCGGTTGCGGAGAACGGTTTTCTCCCGGTCTCCCGGCGTCGGGATAAACCCGACGGCTACCATGAGCATTCGCAAATCGACATTCGTCACTCGCACTTTATTCCCGGACAGGAGAACGATGACTGCCCCCGCCGGCTACCAAAATTCCCTGGATCAAACCGCACCGAACAAACCATACCCTGCTATATTAGCGCAACGAAACCGAACAGGTCTGCAAGTGTTCTTCGGTCGGTATATCCGTTCATCCGTTTCGAACTTAAGGAAGGAACCATATCGGCAACGAAGGAAAGAACGAGCAAGGTCTGAAACCCACACAGTTCGTCTCACCATATTCCTGCCGACGCACTGAAACGATCGCAGTCTTTCCATAATTCGGAAGGTTGGGATAGTCGAAGAAAGATTCAATCGCTGTATTGCCGCTTGAAATACTGCGGCAACCGATCACAGGGAAATCAGTAGTGGCGTATCCGTGTGGAGTTCCCATTGTCTCCACGCGCCCCCGGGGGAATCGCCTCCGGCGATACTTCATACTCCTGTGCCTTCACCACCGGATGCGGGATGGTTGTTGGTATTCTCCCCATTCGGAATGAACGGCCGGTGGGGTCTCCGGATCGCTCAGAAAGACGGCAACGTCCCGGGCGACACGGATACTCACCGGATCGGTGCCGGGTAAGGCGTGTCCCCGGAGACGGGGACACGCTATTATTGTCGGATCGTAGAGTGTCGCGACCAGACCTTCCGGCGGGAGATCTCCATCGTATATCACGCTCGAGCCGAAGTGTATCAACTCTCCACTCTCCGCACAATCGCAACGCTCCTGCTCGATACGTAATCCTGTTCCGTTTCGGGTGACGGTAATCGTGTATCGGCCGTTGGTCCAGGACCAACGGCCGATCTGTTGAAATTTCCGGGGGAGCATAGGTTCACCTTATTTCAGGTTGATCGTGTCGTAACTCGCTTCGCATCCCGGCAGGCCCGGACAATCCGGAGCCTGTCCCGGTTCCTTCACAATGTCCGGGACGCCGATACCCGGACATTTCACCCTATACCGTCGAAACGACCAGCCGGGACCACAGGGAAGGAATGTGGTAGTACACCCGGTACCGAAGCGCATAGCGCACACATTCGTCCAGATTCGCACTCTCCGTCCGGATGCAGGCGCCCCACAGGAAGGATACCCCAGGCTCACTCCTCTGCCGATCGCATCATCTGCGACGGCATCGGCGATATCGGAGAGTGAGACCAGGTTCAGACCATTACAGCCATCGTTGCCCGTAAAGGCAAGCGTACCGACGTCGCACTGATAATCGTACTCGCCGGAGCCAAGGAGCCAAACGATAATTTCGTAGTGTGTTTCGCTGACCGCAGCCGGCATGAAGACCGTTCCGTGAAACGATCCCACAACCAGGGCGTTCGGATCCAGCGGATGAGCCGCAGAAACAGAGGCCGGAAAACAGAATGCCGCCTGGAGGAGTAGTGCCCACACTGCCGTCAGTCGTAGTGTCATGGCACGACCATAACACCCCCCTCAGGCCGATTCAATGGGGAGAAATCCCCATTTTCATCCGGCGGTCAGTTCCGGCAGTCAGTCGGTATTTTTCGGCGCAAGCCGTGGAGAGAGATAACGGGCCACGAACTCCTCGATAGTGCTGCAGCCGGTCTTCTTGTGGATGTTCCCCATGTGACGGGAAACGGTTTTTTCGGAGATATGAAGGGATTCGGCGATTTTCCGGTAGGAAAGACCGAGAAGCCGCAACGTCAGCACATCCTCCTCCCTGTCGCTCAGCTCCGTCTCCCGGCTGACGCGGGCAAGGAAGTTGTAGAAGAGTCCGTCGGTCGGATGGTCGATGCGGCGACGGAGGTGATGATCGTAGAAGAGGAAGGCGAAGAAGGGGCGAAGTCCCTCAAGCAGATCGCGCGTTTCGATGGAGATCGGGTCGAATCCCTTGCGACGGAAGAAGATCAGCGATCCGAGCCGGGTTCCGTCTTCGGAGAAATAATCGCATCCCAACGGCTCCTGGTACTGATCGGCCGGAAATCCGCTCACCGTCGCCCGATCCAGCACCCCCTGCCAGGTCTGCTGCTGCTCGGCGAGATGTGCCCGGATCTTCGAGCGCGCCGTTCCGGTATCAACCGCCTCGGTGAAGAACTTGACGCGGGATTCCGGGTCCCGCT
>CBFGQN010000490.1:0-3595 GCA_965650895.1 uncultured Ignavibacteria bacterium
TTTACTATTGCCCTGAAATCCCGTTTCCCGAAGGCAAAAGTCTGGATTGTAGAGCCCCATCCGCGGAGCATCGACCTGATTCGCAAGAACACGGCGGCTCTGAGCGACGTCACCTTGATCGAGGGGGCGATCAGCTATTCCGGCGGGGGACGGCTGGCCGATGGGAAGGGGACGACAGGGGGCGGGTACATCACAAGTGCCGAGGAGTTCGAGGCGCGGGACGACAGTCGATACGAACTTCTGGATACGGTCATTCCATCCTTTACGGTCGAGGACGTGCTGGAACGTGCCGGGGTCGACCGGGTCGATCTGGTCAAATGGGATTGCGAGGGGGGAGAGATCGACGCCTTTGCAAACATGAGTGATGAAGCTGCCGGAGCATTCGGCAACATGGTTGGAGAATTCCACCATCAGGAAGGGTATGAAGGGTTTGCAGAACTTGCCCGGAAACGATTTCCCCGCCATCGTTTTGAAGGACGACCTCACGAGATCGAAGACCGGCGGAAGGTCGGCTGGTTCAGAGCGTTCCCGGAGTGAACCGGGTCCTTCCGGAAGGTCGGCTCTTTATTCTTTGTCTTCATTTCTCTTCAGCACCATTTGTATCTTCCCCGCTTTCGTAACAACAGAAACAGGATCAGAACAAACGCAATCGGGATCATTATGGACCGGCAGAGTTTATCCATCGGAGGGCGAACGGCCCGCTCGCTTGTCGAGGAGTTCGGCAGCCCTCTATACGTGTATGATGCAAGCATTATCGAACGGCAGTATCACCGGCTGGCCGGTGCCTTCGGCGATACGAAACTCCGTCTGCTCTACGCGATGAAAGCCAACAGCAACGTTTCGATCCTTCGAAAACTTCACCAGCTCGGAGCGGGCATCGATGCGGTTTCGCGCTACGAAGTGGAGACTGCCCTGCGCTGCGGCGTTTCGGCCGAGGATATTCTCTTCACGCCGAACTGCGTTCCCTTCGAGGAGATCGCCGAAGTCGTCGATAAAGGGGTGCTCGTCAACATCGACAACATCTCGGTTCTCGAACGTTTCGGTCAGGTCTACGGCGACAAACCCTGTGCCGTCCGGATCAATCCCCATATCGTCGGCGGGGGACACGTTCACATCCAGACCGGGCATATCGACTCGAAGTTCGGCATCTCGATCCATCAGATACGCCACGTGATGCGGATCGTGAAGGCCTATAATATGCGGATCGAAGGACTCCACATGCATACGGGATCGGATATTCTGGATGCCGAGACATTTATCGCCGCCGCCGATGTGCTCTTCGAACTTGCCTTCGACTTTCCCGATTTGCAATTCATCGATTTCGGGAGCGGCTTCAAGGTCCCGTATCGGACCGACGACATCGCAACCGATGTGGAACAGCTCGGCAAAAAACTCTCGGCTCGTTTCAGTTCCTTCTGTTCGGAATACGGTCGCGAGCTTGAACTCTGGTTCGAGCCGGGGAAATTTCTCGTCAGCGAATCGGGCTATCTGCTGACGACGGTCACCGTCATCAAGCAGACGCCGTCATGTGTCTTCCTCGGCACGGACACAGGTCTGCATCAGTTGCTTCGTCCGATGCTTTACGAGGCCTGGCACACCATCGTCAACGCCGACAGGACCGAGGGGACCGAACGGATCTATACGGTGGTGGGGTGTATCTGCGAGACCGACACGCTGGGGGCCGACAGGAGACTGGTGGAGGCGATGGAGGGGGATATTCTGGCGATCCGGAATGCCGGAGCCTACGGTTTTGCAATGGCCAGCCCCTATAACTCACGACCGCGACCGGCTGAGGTGATGATCGAGAAGGGAGAGGCCCGCCTGATCCGTCGCCGCGAAACGCTTGACGATCTGCTGGCTCTGCAGACCGAACTTCAGGAACAGATCGAGGAGTAAGGATATCACGGAACCTTCATGGTTCATCCGTGTCCTTCGTGTCCGCTGCGGCGGATGTTTATTCTTTCAAAGCATCAAGAACAATGGCAGAAAAGAGACCACGCGTATTCAGCGGCGTTCAGCCGACCGGAGAACCTCATCTCGGCAACTACCTCGGCGCCTTCCGGCAGTGGGTCAAGGGGCAGGACCGGAAGGAGAACTTCTTCTGCATCGTCGACCTGCACAGTCTGACGGTGCCGTACGAGCCGGACGAGTTGCGGGACCGGACCAGAAAGCTGGCGGCGGTCCTCTTTGCAACCGGTATCGATCCGGAGAAATCGACACTCTTTATCCAGAGCCACGTCAGCCCCCACGCCGAGGCCTGCTGGTTGCTGAACTGCGTGACGCCCCTCGGCTGGCTTCAGAAGATGACCCAGTTCAAGGACAAGTCGGCAAAACAGGAATCGGTCGGCACAGGTCTGCTCGATTATCCGGTTCTGATGGCCTGCGACATCCTTCTCTACGATGCGGACGAGGTTCCGGTCGGCGACGATCAGAAGCAGCACGTGGAGTTGACGAGGAACATCGCCGGTCGCTTCAACAACCTGTACGGTGAGACGTTCGCGATGCCGGAGCCGGTGATCCCGAAGGTTGCCGCCCGGGTGATGGGGCTGGACGATCCGACGACGAAGATGTCGAAGAGCGCTTCGTCGATCCGGGGGCATGCGGTCGGCGTACTGGATGATCCGAAAGAGATCGAGCGGTCGTTCAAGCGGGCGAAGACCGATTCCTACAACGAGATCCGTTTCAGCGACGATGCCGACCGATCCGGGGTGAATAATCTGCTGAGCATCTATCAGGCGATTACCGACAAGAGCAGGGAGGAGGTCGAGGCGGTTTTTGCCGATGCGCGGGGATACGGTGATCTGAAGATGGGGGTGGCCGAAGTGGTGATCGACGCGTTGCGACCGATTCGTGAGGAGAGCGGAAAATATCTCGAAGATCCGGCCGCGCTGGATATGATGCTGGCCAAGGGGGCCGAGCGGGCACGGGAAATCGCCGTGCCGAAGCTGCGGCAGATGCAGGAGCGGATGGGGTTGGTGGTCAGAACCTGAGGTGAGGTACGGATCCCGGAGAAAAGTAAAACGCCGCTCATTCATATTGCTGAATGAGCGGCGTTCGGTTTTTCGGTTCCGGATATCGAAACTACTTCGATAGTGCGGCAATTTTCTGCGCTTCCGGAAAGAGCGTCAGCGCCGTCTGATACTGCTTGTCGGCCTGCAGGGCGACGCGGTAGAACTCGGTATCTCCCCAGATGCTCCGCGCGATCCGGGCCTTGATCCGGTTCTTCAGCAGTGGGGTGTCCCCCTTGATCAGCTCGGGATCAACTTTGATTCCTTTCCCTTCGGCAAGATTCAGGAAGGTCGAGAACATATTCTCGGAGACTTCGAATCCGTTCAGGAAGCTTTTGAAGTCGTTCTGATACCGGCTTCTGAGCGTTGATCCGTTTGCGGCCATATACCCTTCCACGTATTCCCAGACAACGTTCTTCGTGATGATCTCCCACGAACCCGACTTGCTGTCGAGCGTATCGGGTTTCACGATATAGTCGGGCGTAATGCCTCCGCCGCCGATCACGATCCGTCCGCCGAGCGTTTTGTACGTGGGGCGTGTGGAATCCTTCGTATCGTGGCTGTGATCGATGTTTGCCCCTTCTTCC
>CBFGQN010000491.1:0-3588 GCA_965650895.1 uncultured Ignavibacteria bacterium
GTACCACGAAGCAACTGAGACTTCTGCAATTCGAGACTTTTAAGAAACCCTCTCAGGGAGAGAAAAATATATGATGATCCTCCTTGATTTCCCCCCCTCAAAGTCATAGTTTTCCCTCGATTCTTCTCCGGAACCCGTAGATCAACCTCCGCCCCGCACAGGGTGGACCCTGGAGGACAGTATGAACCGTTCGCTCCGGCTTGCCGTTATCGTTTCCCTCCTTCTTCTTCCGACCGTTATTCCGTCGGAACGCCTTGCCGCGCAGCAGTCGGTGATGATCTTCAATGTCGACACGAACGACTTCCCGGTGGTCGAGGCCGACCTCTATGTTCGGGGGACCGACGGTTTTCTTCTGCGGAATCCGGACACCAGCGATTTCAGCGCAACCGAGAACGGCGAGCCGACACGGATTCTGAGTTTTACCTGTCCGCCGTTCGATACGGTCGAGAGACTCTCTCTTGTTCTGACGCTCGATATTTCCGGATCGATGGATGAAGAAGTGGAGGACAGACGGAAGAAGCTGGACGTGGTCAAGGAGGCGGCGATCTATCTGATCCGGAACCTTCCGCCGGACAGAGTGGAGTGTGCGGTCACGGCGTTCCACGGGACGAGTTATGTGGTTCATCCCTTCTCGAACGATACGGCCTCCCTGATCGCCGCCATTGCCACGATTCCCCCGGCCAGCAGTCTGCCGACCGGATCGACCGGGACCGACTTCAACGCTGCGCTGACCGCCCCCGGGACCGGCGGACTGGACGTTGCCGGGCGCGCGCTTCCGGCCCGGACCGTTATCCTGATCACCGACGGCGAGGGGGATGCCGACGAGGCCGATATCCTGAGCCGAGCCGACGCTTACGACGTGATGGTCCACACGATCACGATCGACCGACCGAGCACTCCCTTCATGCAGACTCTGGCCAAGAACACCGGCGGCCTCTGGTTCGAAGAGATCAACGACGTGAACTCGCTGAAGGAGATCTTCTTCACGATGCTCCAGCGCTCTCTCCGCATCTACCCCTGCCACATCAGGTGGCTGAGCAAGGTCACCTGTTCCTACGACAAGCACTTCGCCCTCACCTATCTTCCGATCAATGCACGGGGATCGGTTCACTACCGCGCCCCGGAAATTCTGAAGCGGCGCCTGAACATCACACCGCAGAGTTTCCGGTTCGGTCCGGTGGAACCGGGAACGACCGTCGAGCGGCCGTTTATCATCGTCGGACAGAGGGACACGATCACCATAGGAGAAGTTCAGGGCATATCGGCCGACTTCACGATCCCGGAACTTGAGGCCGATCCCTCTCTCTTTCCCATGACGGTAGTGGCCGGGGACACGATCAGACTGACGATCCGGTTCTCGCCGCAGGAAGAAGGAGTGAAGCAGGCAAATCTCCGGTTCATCACCAACCGCTGCGATGACCCGATCCTCTACTGCGTCGGTGGAAAGGCCCCCTTCGCACCGACCCCTTCGGATCTGCGACTGACCCACCCGAACGGCGGGGAGGTATTCAACGTGGGAATCGACACGGTGATAACGTGGACAGGTATTCATCCGGCCGACGCGGTTCGCCTGGAGTTCAGCATCGACGCCGGCGTGACCTGGCAGACGGCTGCGGAACTGGCCCTTGCGTTGCGCCGGGACTGGCACGTGCCGAACACGCCGAGCAACACCTGTCTGGCGCGGGTGACGGAGCTGAATTCCGGCAGGATCCGCAGGACCTTCGGACAGGGAAAAAGGATATACGACGCTCTCTTCACTCCGGATGGGAAACGCCTGATCACATGCGATCAGGCGGGAGCGATCAAAGTCTGGGACATTCAGACCGGACAGGTCGTCAACCAGATCAATACCGCTCCCGGAGGGAAGCTGGCCCTCAGCCCGGACGGCAGGATGCTGGCGGTGGCCCACGGCGGACAGATGGTCACGATCTGGCACGTCGAGTCGCGATCGGCGGTCGCCCTGATCCCCTACGGTTACGGCGGAAACGCATACGACCACAAGGCTCTCCTCAGCTTCACGCCGGACGGCACACGGCTGGTGCTGACGCTCCACGAGCATCTGCAGAGAAGTCCGGTGGCCCACACGCTGATGATCTACAACATCGAGGAGAAGAAAATCAAACGGACGATCTTCGACGATCGGCAGTTCTACCGCCACGGTCGCTTCAGTCCGGACGGCAATCACTTTGCGATCGCCGGCGAGGAAGGGATCATCCAGGTCTGGAACAGCACGATCGACACGCTCCTCTACGAAACGACCGACACGAACGGAACGGTCCGGCAGGTGGAATTCAACCATGACGGCACCCGTTTCTACACCAGTGCGGCAGTCGATTCAACCGGCTCGTTCCTGACCGAATGGTCGACTGAAAGCGGAACGCCGTTGCGGAGGTTCGTTCTGCCGAACACTCTCTACGACTTCGATCCCGGCGCAGTCGACATCCTGATGACCGACAGCCTGGCGATTCTTCGCTCGCCTGAGAACGGAACGCTTCTCGGAGAGTTCTCCGGTCACGTCTCCCGCACGCTCTTCTCCCGCTTCAGTCTGGACGAATCGATGGTCGTGACCGGCGGCGAGGACGGCTACGCCATTGTCTGGGATGTGGAGCGGGGCAAACAACCGAGTGATCTCTCCGATTCACTCTGGGCGATTATCGCCCCCTACCTTGAAACGGTCGACGTCGACTTCGACTCGGTGGCGGTCGGCTACGACAAGGATTCGATCATCACGAAATATCTGTTGAACACCGGCACAGCCGATGCGGAGATCACCTCGATGCGGATCGGCGGAGCGAACCGTCGGGACTTCCGGATCATCTCCGGAGACGCCCCCTTCACGCTGGACGCCGGAGAGGTCCGGCCGGTCGGCATTCGATTCACGCCGGGGGATACCGGAATCCGAACGGCGGAAGTGACCATCGTGGCCTCCTCCGGTACGCTCAGGGCCGCACTCGCAGGAGTCGGCGTCTTCCCCGATCTGCTCGGCGACACCATCGACTTCCTTCAGCGGGGCATCGGCACATCGAACGACAGCACGGGCTTCGTGATCCACACCGGCACAAGCCGGTTGCAGGTTGACTCGATACGCCTTGCCGGACCGAACCCGGAACAGTTCGGCGTCGGAACGTTTGCCCCCTCCTTCCCGCTTCGTCCCGGAGATCGACTGAAGGTCCCGGTCAATTTTTCTCCGACGCTGCGCGGAAACTGGCAGGGGGACGTTGAAATCTTCCACACCGGGTTCGGTTCTCCGGCACGGGTCGTATTGCTCGGCGAGGGAATCAAAGAGGACCTCCCGTTGCTTCTCGTCCCCCGCACGCTCACGTTCTCCCTGCAGACCTGCACTCCGGCGGAACAACGGCTCCGACTGCCGATGTATAATCCCGGCGAGGCCGACCTGAAGCTGACGGAGATAACGCTCGAAGGAGATCATCCGGACGATTTCACACTTCTCGAACCTCTTCCCGCAACGATCCCGCCGGGAGACTCGGCGGAAATCATCGTCACCTTCCTGCCGACCGACACCGGGAACCGCTCGGCCGTCGTGCGGATCGCAAGCAACGGAGGGAATCAGACCGAAACGCTTGTGGA
>CBFGQN010000492.1:0-3577 GCA_965650895.1 uncultured Ignavibacteria bacterium
ACTCCCGACTCCCGACTCCCGACTCCCGACTCCCGACTCCCGACTCCCGACTCCCTGACTCTACAAACCCTCAACTTTCGTCATCACCCTTGTCTGTTCGGATGTTCCGGTTTTCAATCTGCAGAAATAGGTCCCGGTCTCCACCGGCTTCCCTTCGGCGTCGGTTCCGTTCCATTCGATGGCGTGAGTTCCCCTTCCAAGTCTCTCTCTCAGCAGTGTCGTGACGGTCCGTCCCTTAAGATCGTAGATGCTGATTTCGGCTATTCCGGTTTCGGCAAGTTGAAAGGGAATGCGTGTCGAGTCGGCGAAGGGATTGGGATGATTCTGTCGAAGCCGGGCTCCCGAGCTTCCTTCGTCCTCTTTCACGCCCGATGTCGGTTCCACGTTCAGAACGATGTCGAAGACTCCGTGAAGTCCGTCTTCCCTCGATTCCAGCGGGATGATTCGTCCTGCGGCGTCGGGGCGTGAAGCGGCTGCGTCGATTTCGATGTAGGGATCTCCCTCGAAGTAGAGTTGCGTGATCAGATTCTCGATATCGGGATGGCGGACGATCAGGTGGATGTGGCTCGGTCGGAACTGCGTACCGTTCAGGTAGTGTCCCGGTTTGACCGTCTCCAGTGCAAACGTTCCGTCGGTTCCGGTCCGGATGATTCCCCGCAACTTGTAGTCGTCTCCCGACGGGTTCTCACAATTCTCGAACCGGCTGTAGCAGCCGGTGTCGTCGGCGTGCCAGATGTCCAGGACCACGTCCCGCAGCGGGGTCACGCAATCGTTGGCGTAGACCGTCCCGTTCAGGAAAAGTCGCTCTCCCGCCTCTTCCGGTGAGGCCAGCACATGGCGTGTGGGGGCGCCTGAAGAATAGAAGGGACCGAGTCCGTAGTAGTCGACCGATGTGGTGTCGCAAGAGGTCTGCGAGCGGAGACCTCGGGGGATAACGGTGAGGGCTGCGGCCCCGAGCAGGCCATTGCGGAGGAACGACCGCCGTCCGTTCTCTTCATCACGTTTCATGAATATCCTCTTCGGTAGTATCGTGTGTCGTCGATGCATGTACCTCTGCAATCTACGGTATCGCCACGAGAGAGGAACAGGACGGATCGGGGATTGAACAGGACTTCAATGGGGTTCTTCTCCTCCCCCCAAAAACCGTTCACGGAATACACCCGGAGCATCTCCGACCCGTTCGCGGAAGAACCGCGTAAAATAGGAGGGATCGTCGAACCCGAGCGCATAGGCCACCTCCTTGATCGAATGGTCGGAGTGGGCCAGCAGCCGCTTCGCTTCCAGCAATACGCGCTCCTGAATCAGCGAACTGACCGTCTTGCCGGTCATCCTCTTCACCACATCGTTCAAATGTCCCGGGGTAACGTGAAGTGCGTTGGCATAGGCCGACACCGCATGCATTGCGTGGAAGTTCCGTTCCACAAGTCTGCGCAGTTCCCGTACCAGACGGGAATCCCCCGTCTCCTCGACCCTCATCCCTTCGGACTTCTCGAAGAGCCGACGTGAGGTCAGCAGCAACAGGTTCAGGTAGGAACGGACTGCGTCGTCGCGATACCGATCTCCGTTCCCTATTTCGTTTCCGATGCTCCGGATCAATCCGGCCGCCTCCGCTTTCTCTTCCGGTTCAAGGTTCAGGATCGGTCTCGGGTGATTCCGGTTGAGGAAGGGGGTCTCGTGCAGAATATCCCGGTTTGCAAGATGCAGATAGTAGAAGTCATCGGTGAAGAGCAGGACCCATCCGTGCGAGTCGGCATCGCGGCGGACCCGGTGAATCTGACCCGGGGAGACGAAGTGAAGGGAGGGAGATTCGATAGTGAATGTCGTGAAGTCGATGTCATGTTCCCCTTTCCCGCTCTCGAAGAAAAAGATTTCGTAGTAGTTGTGGCGGTGAGGACGGGAGTAATCATAGCTCCCCTCCTTGAATTGCGTCATCTCGACAAGCCGTATCGGCTGTACAAGATTGTCCCCCTTCGTCAGGGAATACACAGGAATCATTTCGTTCAGTTCTTCCGACATAATATGACTGGTCCGTTTTTTCGCAGGTCGTTAGGTAGTGTTGTAGCAGAGCGTTGCCGTAAATAAAGTCTCTCCGGTTTACTAACATTCCAGCACCGATAACGGCACATCTTTTGCGGGAACTGCGACATACCGGTGTTCTCAGAGTCCTAACTTTTTAGCTGGACTTGTGTTAGTTACCCGAATGCCCTCAGAGAGAACGAGGAAGCCCGAAGGCTCCGACAAATCGCACTACACCAGCAACCAATGGAGGAATCATGCTCACTCAGCTACCTGTCTGCAGAACAAACAGGACGGGATGGTCGTTCGCAACTCTGCTGTTGACGGCCGCCGTCCTGGCACTTATCCTTGTCAACGTTCCACGTCTTGCCGCGCAGCCGGCGCAGGCCCCCGGAATGGATGAATGTTCCGGTGGAACGCTCTACTATCTTGCCTTTCCGGATACCGTCACCAACGCTCAGGATTCCCGTTTCAAGGCCTCGTATCCTGAAGAATTCTACCTCTATATCTATTCTCCGGTCAACCAGCAGGTTAAAATCGGGCGCGCCAACGGTGCTTCGCTTTCGATAAACGTTACCGGAGGAGATATTCTCGAGTTTGATACAAAAGCGGTAGCGGTTCCGCTGATAACGACCCGGAATGCTCCCCAGACCAACGTCCTGAAAGTCGAATCGGAATCGCCGGTCATTATCTACGCCTACATGGCGACCCGGTTCGGCTGCGCCGCCTTCACGCCGGTTCCGGTGGAGGGATGGGGGATGAGGTACTATGCGGCAACGTGGGAAGGAGAGTATGTGCGCAATATTGTCCCTGCCGGAGAGACCAATTTCGACGCCTCGGTCAAAGTGCCGGCTCCGGCGGAGATCCTGGTGATTGCCGCCGAGGACAACACGCAGGTGACGATCAACCCCACCGGAAGTCTTGCTTCCTGTTCAACCTGTACCCGTGTGACGTTGAGAGCGGGAGAGGCCTATCTGGTGCAGTCGTTTGTCGACACGAATGAAGGGGTCGAGCGCCAGGCGGACATTGCCGGCAGCGTCATCACCTCCAGCAAACCGATCGGCGTGATCACCGCCAACACACGCATGGGACACGCCCCCTCCGACAGCATAGCTCTGGCAAGAAATTCCTACAAGGACCTTGCCGCCGAGTGGCTTGCCCCGGCGGATCAGCACGGTACGGAGTTTGTCTTCCTGCCGATGTGGGACGATTTCCGGCAACGTCCGGGGGCCGATCCGGCCAGAAAGACCGAGTATGTTCGTGTCTATGCCACCACGTCCCGACAGACGGAGGTCCGCGATCCCTTCGGGAACACTGTTGCCGGGAGGTTCAACAACGGCGAATACATGAACGGCGTGCTGGCTGACCTCCGAAATGCCGTTTATTATCGCACAACACAACCGGGACAGGCCTTTCAGTCTCCCGGCGCCGTCGTCAAGTTCAACGGAACCACAGGAAGCGGAAACTTTATCGGCGTCTCCTACAAGTCCTGGGGAACCTCCACCGTGGAGATTGTTCCCCGCGAACAGTGGACCTCGTTTGCCCCCTTCAAGGCCCCTGC
>CBFGQN010000493.1:0-3576 GCA_965650895.1 uncultured Ignavibacteria bacterium
CCGCGGGAGCTTCCTGCACGGCGGGGTGAGCCCGGAGGAGATGATCCTGCCGGTTGCCGAGCTGCGAGTGCGATAGAGTTTCCGCATAACGGCGCATCCGCGTTGCCCGAGAAGTGCAGCCCGGATGCGCTGTTCTGCGATGAAGACACCAACAGCCTTACTTATGGAACCGAGAGTATATACCAGCATGTGCGAGTCCGAGACCTTCCGTCTTGGACTCGATATGGCTTCCGACTTGCGGTCGGGGGATACGGTCGCTCTCTATGGCGACCTCGGAGCAGGAAAGACGGAATTTATCAAGGGGATCTGCGAAGGACTGCACGTCGACGAAATCGTCTCGAGTCCGACGTTTACCATCATCAATCAGTATGCCGGGCGAAGCGGCGACGGAAAGGGGATTACGATCTACCATATCGATCTCTACCGTGTCGAGTCGGGAGAGGAGCTTGAGGAGATCGGATTGCCGGAGACGCTTGCCGATCCTCTGGCCGTCAAGCTGATTGAATGGTCCGAACACGGCTCCCACATCCTTCCGCCGAACCGGGTCGATGTCCGGTTTACGCCTCTGGATGATCAGGAGAATTGTCGCAAGATCGAGGTGCAGATCGTAGGGACGCTTGAGGGGGTGGCCGATCTTCTCTCTTGATGAAACCATGATCTTAGCCTCAATCGAGACAACCGGAGATAGTTGCGCGGTCGCCGTTCTGGAAGATGAGCGGTTGCTTGTGGAGCTGCGGGCGGAAATGCCCCGGACACATGACCGGCTCCTGGCCTCTTTCTTCAGGGGAGCGCTGAATACGTGCAGCATCTCCGCCGAAGAAGTCAATGTGATCGCTCTGTCGGTCGGACCCGGCTCCTACACCGGTATTCGTATCGGTATGAGCTTTGCGGTCGGTTTTGCCTGTGCGACCGGTATTCCGATCACCCCCGTCTCCACGCTCGACTCGATTGCCTGGAATGCAAGAAGTATCGGTGAAGTGGGAGGACGCAGTCGCGTCCTCTCGCTCGTTCCGGACCGTCGCGGCGGTGTCTATGCGGCTCTCTATGAAATCTTTCCACAGTTCAACCGACTGACCGCCCCCTACAATATCCCTCTCGACGAACTTCCTCCATTGCTCGACGAGAACGTTTTTGCCGCCGGTCCGGGGGCCGCGTTGATCGGTCCGGAATGTTCCGACTACGTTGCCCACGACACGAAGCGTCTGACTGCGGTGGCCGTGGCCGAGTACGGACGGGAACTGTTCCGACGAGGAATCACCGTCCGGCCGGACGAGATCAAGCCCCTCTACGTCAGCGGCATCGCCCCGGTTGAGAAAGTCTCCTGAGAATCGGCCGATACGGGGAACCGGTTTCGGTCTTGCGGTATCGGTGCGGCTTTTATCGGGAGATCATTCCCTTCGGCCATCGATCGTCTGACCATTCGCAACCCCCCTCCCTTCAAACTTTTGTTAACTTCCCACCTTTCCCTTTCGAACCATTGAACAATTGTTCAACGACCATAACACCATGATGAAAGAGAAGACGATATTTCCGCCGCTGAACGAACAGATGGATCTGATCCGACGGGGGACCGAGGAAATTCTGCCGGAAGAGGAGCTGGAGGCGAAGCTCAAGCGCTCGATCGAGACCGGGCGACCGCTCGATGTGAAGCTCGGGGCCGATCCTTCGCGTCCGGATCTTCACATCGGACATGCGGTGGTGCTGCAGAAGATGCGGGATTTTCAGGATCTCGGACACCAGGCGATTCTGATTATCGGCGATTTCACGGCAATGATCGGCGATCCCTCCGGCCGCTCGAAAACCCGGCCGGCCCTTTCGCTTGAGGAGACCCGGCAGAACGGGCAGACCTATTTCGATCAGGCGACGAAGATCCTCTCATCGAAACTTCTGAAGATTGTCTACAACCGCGAATGGCTTGCCCCGATGAGCTTTGCCGAGGTGATTGCGCTGGCCAGCAAGTATACCGTATCGCAGATGCTGGAGCGGGACGATTTCAGCAAGCGCTTTGCGGCCGAGGTGCCGATCTCCCTTCACGAGCTCCTCTATCCGCTGGTCCAGGCGATGGACTCGGTGGCCATCCGTTCGGATGTGGAGCTGGGGGGGACCGATCAGAAGTTCAACCTGCTGGTGGGGCGCGATCTGCAACGGGCCCACGATCAGGAACCGCAGGTGATCATCACCTGCCCTCTGCTGGTCGGTACCGACGGAAAGGAGAAAATGTCGAAGTCGCTCGACAACTACATCGCCCTGAACGATTTCCCGAACGACATGTACGGCAAGACCCTTTCGATTCCGGATGAGTTGATGCCCGACTGGTTCCGGCTTGTGGTCTTCTATCCTGAGAGTGAGGTGGAGGAGCTGAAGAGAGGACTGGCATCGGGAGAGCTTCATCCGCGTGATCTGAAACGGCGGCTTGCGCGCGAACTGGTGGCCCGCTACACCAGCCGGAAGACGGCGATGAAGGCCGAGGAGGAGTTCGACAGGATTTTCATCGACAAGGATGTGCCGGAGGAGATGGATGTCAGGCACGTTCCCGAGCCGACCAGCCTGACGCAATTGATGGTCGACGCAGGCATGACCTCATCGAAAGGGGAGGCCCGTCGCCTGATTCAGGGGGGAGGCGTCTCGATCGACGGAGAGAAGATTTCGGATATCAACCTGGTATTTGCGCCGGAAAACGAGGCGGTGCTGAAAGTCGGCAAACGGAAGTTCCTTCGCCTTGTTTCCGGGAACGGTGCATAGGTCGTGTATGTTTACCGGATGGGGAAGCCGGGGGAAATCGTCTCCTCCTTCCCCATTCGTTTGAGTCCGTATGATCTAAACAATCCGCTATGAAACTTCTCACCTTTGCCGCTTCCCTTCGGGAAGGATCGTTGAACCGCAAGCTGATCCGGGTGGCCGCGCGGTATGCCGAAGAGGCCGGAGCCGAGGTCGATCTCGTCCATTTCCGGGAACTGGCCCCTCCCCTCTACAATGCCGATGTGCAGGAAAACGACGGTTTCCCGGCGGAGACACAGAGGTGGAAGGAGTTGCTGGAAACGTGCGACGGAATGATCATCGCCTCTCCCGAATACAACTACTCTCTTCCCGGAACGCTCAAGAATGCCGTCGACTGGATCTCACGCATCCGGCCGGGACCGCTGAGGGGGAAGACCGCTCTGCTGATTTCGACCTCAACCGGACAATTCGGCGGAATCCGGGGACTCTGGCAACTCCGCATCCCCCTCGAAGGTCTCGGCGTCCACGTCTATCCCGATATGTATGTTCTTCCGTGGGGATCGAAAATGTTCGATGAGGAAGGGCGTATCGTGGAAGAGGAGCGGGGAGAATTCCTGAAAAAGATGATCGTCTCGTTTTCCGCCGTCACCAAACGACTGATTTCCTGAAAAACCCGTCGGTAACATTTACCCCTCCCGGGGGTCTTTTCCCCCGTATCGTCGACGAGAACGCACATCCAGCAGGGTTATGACTGATTCCGAGGTCCATACCACAAAGAAACAGACTTCCGGATCCGGGCAACAGGACGAAGAGCTCTTTTCCGCTTTCATTCTGGGTGATGAGATTGCATTCGGGAAA
>CBFGQN010000494.1:0-3576 GCA_965650895.1 uncultured Ignavibacteria bacterium
GCGGCGTACAGATTTTTTCGGACGCCGCGCCCGGTTTTTCAGAATCATCAAAGAGACATGAGAAAGAAACGGGCTGAGAAACGGCGCATCAATCCTGATCCGAAGTTCAACGACGTGACCGTCGAGCGCTTTATCAATAACCTGATGTGGCAGGGGAAGAAGAGCATCGCACGCTCGATCCTGTACAACGCTCTGGAGGTCGTCGGCAACCGGACGGGAGAAGAACCGATCGAGGTGTTCCGCAAGGCCCTCGCAAACGTTTCCCCGGCCGTCGAAGTGCGTTCCCGCCGCGTGGGGGGTGCCACCTACCAGATTCCGACCGAAGTTCGTCCGGACAGGCGGACGGCGCTCGGTATTCGCTGGATCATCCGCTATGCGCGTGACCGTCGTGAAAAGGGAATGACCGCCAAGCTGGCCGGCGAACTGATCGCCGCGGCCAACGGCGAAGGGTCGGCCGTCAAGAAGCGTGAGGAGACGCACCGCATGGCCGACGCCAACAAAGCCTTTTCCCACTTCCGCTGGTAAGAAGACATTCGGCTTTATGATTGAAAGCGTTCCATCCTTTCCGCGCAAGAGTCGCGGGAAGGTGGGAATGCTCTTTTGCACAGGTTCAGGATAAGTATAGTTTCACATAACCAGATTGGGTAATCACAATGCCTCGCAAATATCCTCTTGAGAGGGTTCGCAATATCGGCATCATGGCGCATATCGATGCCGGCAAGACAACCACCACCGAACGTATTCTGTACTACACCGGCGTTCTTCATCGCATGGGTGAGGTACACGAAGGTGCGGCGACGATGGATTATATGGAACAGGAGCAGGAACGGGGCATTACGATTACCTCGGCCGCTACCACGTGCTTCTGGAAAGGAAGCCAGAGCCAGTTCCAGGAGCATCGCGTCAACATCATCGACACGCCGGGACACGTCGACTTCACCGTTGAGGTAGAGCGCTCGCTGCGTGTTCTCGACGGTGCCGTTGCTCTGTTCTGCTCGGTCGGCGGCGTCGAGCCGCAGTCGGAGACGGTCTGGCGCCAGGCCGACAAGTATCGCGTTCCCCGCATCGCCTTCGTCAACAAGATGGACCGCGTCGGTGCGGACTTCCTGAACGTGATTGAGATGATGAAGGATCGCCTCGGCGCAAATGCCGTTCCGGTCCAGCTTCCGGTCGGCCAGGGAGAGATGTTCAAGGGGATTATCGACCTGATCGAGGACAAGGCCTATATCTTCGACGACTCCTCGCTCGGCGCGCAGTGGGATACGATCGATATTCCGCACGATATGGAGGAGCAGGCCCGCGAGTACAGAACGAAGATGCTTGAGGCGGTCGCCGAGGTTGACGATACCCTTCTGGAGAAGTATCTTGAAGGAGAGGAGATTTCAGCCGACGAGATCAAGCGGGTGCTGCGCCAGGCAACGCTTGAGGTCCGGATCATTCCGGTCATGCTCGGAAGCGCTTTCAAGAACAAAGGTGTGCAGCAGTTGCTCGACTCGGTCATCGAGTTCATGCCTTCGCCGACCGATATCGGTCCGACGCCGGGGCACGACTACGAGGACGGACATCACGTGGAGCGGGAAGTCTCCGACTCCGAGGAGTTCTCGGCGCTGGCCTTCAAGATCATCGCCGACAAGTTCGTGGGCAAGCTGACGTTCGCCCGCATCTACTCCGGAACGCTGAAGGCCGGTTCCTATGCGCTGAACACGATCAGCGGCAAGAAGGAACGTATCGGCCGTCTGCTCCGGATGCACGCCAACCATCGCGAGGATATCGATGAGGCCTATACCGGCGACATTGTCGCGGTTGTCGGTCTGAAGGATACGCGGACCGGAGATACGCTCTCGGGCGAGAAGAAGCCGATTGTTCTGGAGAAGATGGAGTTCCCCGAGCCGGTGATCGAACAGTCGATCGAGCCGAAGACCAAGGGAGATCAGGACCGTCTCGGCGATGCCCTTATCAAACTCTCGGAAGAGGATCCGACCTTCCGGGTCAAGGTCAACTCGGAGACCGGCCAGACGATTATCGCCGGAATGGGTGAGCTTCACCTGGATATCATCGTCGACCGTATCAGGCGGGAGTTCAACGTCGATGCGAATATCGGTCAGCCGCAGGTTGCCTATCGCGAGACCTTCCGCAACACGATCGATCAGGATACGAAATTCGTCCGCCAGACCGGCGGTAAGGGACAGTATGGTCACGTCACCATCGAGTTTATCCCGAACGAACCGGGGAAGGGCTTCGAATTCCTGAGCGAGATCGTCGGCGGCGTTATTCCGAAGGAATATTTCAAGGCGATCGAGCAGGGAGTTTCCGAGGCGATGCAGAACGGCGTCGTCGCCGGGTTTCCGGTGGTCGACGTCAAGGCCCGGCTCCACTTCGGGTCGTACCACGATGTCGATTCCTCGGAAATGGCTTTCAAGATCGCCGCTTCGATGTGCTTCAAGGAGGCGATGCGGAAGTCGAATCCGGCCCTTCTGGAGCCGGTCATGGCCGTCGAGGTGGTGACGCCCGACGAGTACATGGGAGATGTGATGGGTGATCTTTCCAGTCGTCGCGGAAAAGTGGGAGGCATGGCCAACCGCTCCGACGCACAGGTGATCACCGCAATGGTTCCGCTTTCGGAGATGTTCGGTTATGCCACGCGTCTGCGTTCGATGACGCAGGGACGGGCGATTTTCACCATGACCTTCGATCACTACGATGAGGTGCCGAAGTCGATCATGGAGGAGATTATCGAAAAGAGCGGGAAAGGGAAGGCGGTTACTGCCTGAGCCCCGCAGCAAGGATGAACACGTTTTAAAAACACCGTTTCACTAATAACCTGAACAGGAGACATCAGGAATGGCAAAAGAGAAATTTGATCGCAGTAAACCGCACGTGAACGTCGGAACGATCGGTCACGTCGATCACGGCAAAACGACCCTGACGGCCGCCATCGCCACGGCTCTGGCCAAGAAGTTCGGCGGCGAACAGCGCTCGTTCGACTCGATCGACAACGCTCCGGAGGAGAAGGCCCGCGGTATCACCATCGCGACGGCACACGTCGAGTACCAGACGGAAAACCGTCACTATGCTCACGTCGACTGTCCGGGTCACGCCGACTACGTCAAGAACATGATTACGGGTGCCGCGCAGATGGACGGTGCGATTCTCGTCGTTGCCGCCACCGACGGTCCGATGCCGCAGACCAAGGAGCACATTCTCCTTGCACGTCAGGTCGGTGTGCCCCGTATCGTTGTCTTCATGAACAAGGTCGACATCGCCGATCCGGAGCTTCTGGAGCTTGTCGAGCTTGAGGTTCGCGAGCTGCTTTCGCGCTACGAGTTCCCGGGCGACGACATTCCGATCGTCAAGGGATCGGCGCTGCAGGCCCTGGAGGCCGCAATGACTGATGCACCGGTGGACGATCCGCGCTATCAGTGCATCTGGGATCTGATGGAGGCCGTCGATACCTATATCCCGACGCCGGAGCGCGACACGGAGAAGCCGTTCCTGATGCCGATCGAGGACGTCTTCTCGATCTCGGGTCGCGGTACCGTCGGCACCGGACGTATCGAGCGCGGTATCATCAACCTG
>CBFGQN010000495.1:0-3575 GCA_965650895.1 uncultured Ignavibacteria bacterium
AACGATATCGCCGATGCCATTACAGGCATAGAGGTGACCGACCCTGTCCGTTCCGGCCCACGGGGGTATCTCCGTGAACGCCCAGATGTGCAGTCTCGGGATCGTGCGGGGGGGCTCGTGCCAGATTCCCGCAGAATCGCGGTAGAAGAGTGCCGTATATCCCGAACTTGCGATTAACGTCCCACCGGCATCAAAGTGGAGCAGACGCAGCGTGTTGTCGCCCGGCATATCACCGGGAGACTCCCAGGTTGCCCCCCCGTCCCTTGAGACGAAGTAATCGGCGAGACTCCCGTTCAGCTTTATCCAGAGCTCTCCGTTGGGGGAGAGGAAGAGATAGGAGGCTCCCTCAGGAACAACACCGCCGAGTTCCCAGGACTCACCCTCATCGGTCGATCGATAGAGACCGAGGCTGTCGGAGTTGACGGATTTCCCTCCGTAGAGAATGCCGGATCCATCCGCACCCACCAACGAAATCCCGCTGCCCGTAAAACGTGTCCAGGTCGAATCGTCGTCAAGACGATAAAGATTTCCCTCACCGGACGCGAAGAGCTTCCCCTGACGTGTAACGACGAACGCCGTGATCGTCGCATCCGGACCGGCGTTCCGGAGGTGACCGAATTCTCCCCTGACAAGACCTCGTCCCCCCCCCATCAGCGCGGTAAGGATGCCGTTGGAGTCGACGGCGATACGGCCATACCTGCCGGTACAGATATCCTGGTCCTGTGCCTGTAGCTGTGCGGCAAGGACAAGACAGACCGGCACGGTTGCCAACATGCACGCATATCGTCGCAATACTGTGTCCATGAATCCTCCGGAATTGGACGTACGCTGGAACGACAACACCCGTAAACATATGATCGGATATTCGCAACAGGACAGGACAAAACCCGGAAATCATGGAGCGGTTCGGAGCTCCCCATCGTCGAATGGCGAGTCGAAGGGAGCAAAGGACGTCCGGTCTTTCCCCGGCAGATAACCTCGGGGGCCGTATCGGCCGATACAGCGGTGTTCTATCCGGTGCCGTGATGGCACAAAAATCAACCGCAGGAAGAGTGAGGATCTGAATCCCGGAAGAGAAAAAAATCTGTTGGATTATTACCTCTCCCGGAAGTATTATTGGTTAAGCAAGGGGCCCCTGTCGGGGGGCGAAGTTTCTCCGGAACAACATGCAGAATGAAGATGATACTTCGCAGCAGTTCCCATTCTCTGCAATGATGATCTTCATCTCGATCTCTCATGCCCTTCCGGATTCCCTTGCCTCCCGAAACATGCAGTTCGGGAGAACACCCGTCATCATCCCGGTAACGGTCCACCATATTTCGGATATACCGTCAACCGTGGTACAACACAATGACATTCTCACGCACTATACTCAGTCGGCCGTATCGTAACGCGCAGTCCGAGTACGGATAGTTCTTCATATCGGCACAAAGCAGAATCGCGAGATCATTCACGCAGCCAACCGTCCTTCCTGCACAGACTCGGCGTGGATCGTTCACTTGTCCGCCATTGTCGCGGTGTTCTGATATATCCTTGTATCGGCTATCGTCACATACATTGCCGTCGACCCTGCTGGTCCCATCAATCACACACATTGCACTATGCTGTCAATTCCTACTCTCCGCTATCGCTTCGACACCCTTATGTCCCGAGGCACCTCGGCCCTGATTTTCTGGCTTGCCGTACTCTGTTTTCTGGTAGCCCTTTTCGCCACTCTCGCCTTTCTGTTATTCCAGTCGAAGCCGACGGGAAGTGAGGGGATAGGAGTGATCGGGACGTTCTGGCACAGCCTGATGTTTCTGGTCCATCCGGGCCCGATCGAGATGGCCGACGGAGACTGGGGTTTTGTTCTGGTAACGTTCATTGTGTCGCTCGGGGGACTGCTGGTTGCCAGCACACTCATCGGTCTGCTTACCACAGGCATCGGCAACAGAATCGAGAACCTGAGGAAAGGACGGTCGGTGGTTGTTGAGAAAGGGCATACCGTAATTCTCGGCTGGTCGGTGACCGTCCCCTCGATCGTGGCGAACCTGATCGAGGCAAACGCCAATCAGAAAGAGAGCTGCGTGGTCATCCTCTCTTCACGATCAAAAGTGGAAGTGGAAGATGAACTCAGGGAACGTCTCGGTGATACCGGCACAACCCGCATCGTCGTTCGATCGGGTGCAATCACCTCACCGGGCGACCTGCTGCTGACTTCTCCCCGGACGGCAAAATCCATCATCATCGTCTCATCAGAAGTCGACGACCCGGATGCAACTGCAATTCGTTCCCTCCTGGCCCTCTCCCGTGTTGTCAGATCATGGACCGGCAAAGGAGTGATCGTTCAGGTACGGGAAGAACGGAATATCGAGGTATTGCGGATGATCGCCCCGGAGGCCATCCGCACGGTTCACGCCGGCGACCTGATCTCCCGCATTATGGTGCAGGCGGGACGACAGTCGGGATTGTCGGAGATCTATGCCGAGCTCCTCGACTTTGCCGACAATGAGGTCTACTTCCATGACAGTCCCGATCTTGCCGGTCACACATTCGGCGAAATCGCTTTCATGTACGAGCGGGGGATGCCGATCGGCATCAGGCAACGCGACGGGAAGATCCGCCTGCGTCCTCCGGCCGATATCCGGTTCGAGACCGGTGACAGAGGCATCGTCATCGCGGTCGATGACGACGAGTCGGAGCTGCGGATCAATCCGGAACGATCATCGGTGATCCACGAAGAGGAGATCATACTGCCGGTCAGACGCTCCCCTCAGAGCGAACGAACCCTGATCCTCGGCTGGAACGGACACGTGCCCGGAATACTTCGCGAACTCTTTTCCTATGTGACCCCGGATTCAACTGCAACAGTCGTAACGCCGGAGGGGATAGTGAACGGAGACATGGAGGAAATCGGCTCTGCTCCGTACGGCGACAGAGTCACCTTCCTGGCCGGCTCGATCACTTCCCGCACTTCCCTTCAAAGTCTTGAAGTCGGCACCTACGACCACGTCATCGTCGTCCCCTGCTCGGATAACAGAGCGGCCGGGGACGCCGACTCGGATACCCTCGTGACGCTCCTCCACCTGCGACGCATTGCCGACGATACGGGGGCAACGTTCTCCATCGTCACCGAGATGCTGGACGCCCGCAATCGTGAGCTGGCGGAAATCGCCAATCCGGACGACTTCGTGATCGATGAACGATTGATCAGTCTGATGCTCTCGCAGGTTGCCGAGGCTCCGGAGATCGAGGAAGTGTTCACCGAACTCTTCAGTGCCGAAGGCTCAGAGATTTACGTTCATCCCCTCGACTGGTATGTCCGTCCGGGAAGCACAAGCTGGGATACGGTTGTCGAATCGGCACTTCGTCGAAGCGAAATCGCCATCGGCTACCGCAAGGCACGGGATTCGCGCGACAAGACAAAGCGGTACGGCGTACAACTGAACCCGGAGAGGGAGAAAGAGATTGTGGTGGAGGATGGGGATATGATTATTGTGCTGGGGGATGAGTAGCCGCCGGACCGGGATCATTACAATGCATCCCCGGCAGCCGCAGCATCCACGGCTGCGACCGGAACGGCTACGCAATGCCCG
>CBFGQN010000496.1:0-3565 GCA_965650895.1 uncultured Ignavibacteria bacterium
GCGAATCCCGCCGCCGCCTCCATCACCGCTTCGGAGAGGGTCGGATGTGCGTGGACCGTCCGGTGGACCGTCATACCGGTCGCCTCGGCGGCCCGTCCCAGACCGATCTCGGCGATCATCTCGGTCGCCTCCGAACCGACGATATGTCCGCCGAGGATCTCGCCGTATTTCGCGTCGATCACCAGCTTCACAAATCCGTCGGTATGGCCGATAGCCCGGGCCTTGCCGCTGGCCTTGAAGGGGAACTTGCCGATTTTCACCTCATAGCCGGCCTCACGCGCCGCCTTCTCGGTCATGCCGACCGACGCAACCTGCGGCTGGCAGTAGGTACAGCCCGGGATATTGCCGTAGTCCATGCCGTGCTCGGCATGTCCGGCAATATGTTCGGCGGCGACGACACCTTCCATCGAGGCGACATGGGCCAGCCACGGCGCACCGATGACATCGCCGATGGCGTAGACGCCCGGGACGTTCGTCCGGAGGAATTCATCCACCTTGATATGGCCCCGTTCGATCTCCACACCGATATTCTCCAGACCGAATCCTTCGATATTGCCGGTGACGCCGACGGCGTTCAGGGCCATATCGGCTTTCAACGTCTCCTGCTCCCCCTTGCCGTTCTCCACCACTACTTCCACTCCGTCGCCGCTTGCCTTAGCCGAGACGACCTTTGTTCCGTTCTTCACGGCAATTCCCTGCTTCTTGAACGCCCGGGCCACCTCTTTTGAAGCGTCCTCATCCTCCACCGGCAGGATGTTCTGCTGGAACTCGACGATCGTCACCTTCGTGCCGAAGGCATTATAGAAATAGGCGAACTCCGCCCCGATAGCTCCGGCACCGATCAC
The DNA here is from genome assembly GCA_965650895.1 of uncultured Ignavibacteria bacterium. Lineage (GTDB taxonomy): Bacteria > Bacteroidota > Ignavibacteria > OLB7 > OLB7 > JAGWAZ01. The sequence goes on from CBFGQN010000496.1 coordinate 846, forward strand.
GATCAACGACTTCGGAAGCTTGTCGAAGGTCAGGGCCTCCTTTGAAGTAATCACCTTCTTATAGTCGACCTCGATGCCCGGGAAGATGCGGGGGCTTGCACCGGTGGCGATGATCATCGACTTCGCCGTCAACTTCTCGGTCGCCTTTCCATCCTTGTCCCGCACCTCGACCGTGTTCGCATCGACGATATAGCCCCACCCCATGAAGACATCGATCTTGTTCTTCTTCATCAGGAAGCTGACGCCGGAGGAATTCTGATCGGCCACGTCGCGGCTGCGGGAGATCACTTTCGGGAAATCGACCGAGACGTCACCGAGCGAGAAGCCCCATTCCCCCGCCTCGTTCAGGAAATGTCTGTATTCGGCATTCTTCAGCAGAGCTTTGGTCGGAATGCACCCCCAGTTCAAACAAACGCCCCCAAGCCGGTCGGCTTCGATGACTGCGGCTTTCTGTCCCAGTTGTGCGGCTCTGATGGCGGCAATATAGCCACCCGGTCCGCTTCCGATAACGACGACGTCAAAATTGTGATCGGCCATGTTCTGCGTGATCCAAGGATATGATGAATATTGCGTTACGATCTCCTGTCGGTCAGGGAGGAGGACAAAGAAATCGGTTTTCCCGACCCTCCGTCGAAAGCGTATAAAGCTAAGAAAAAAGAGACGTGGATATGCGGGGTCGGGGAGACGGATAAAAAGAGATACGAACGGGGGGAAACTGACCGCAATTTCGGAGCCGTACACTTTGTGGCTTCTTTGTGTCCTTGGTGTCTTTGTGTTTTTTCACCACAAAGACACCATCCGCCGCGGCGGACACAAAAATTCACAAAGAAAAGACCCGGCCGCAAGCCCCCTCCCGGTCACGCAACCTCAAACCGGATTTCCAGCCCGGACAATCGTGCCATCGTAATACCCCCGCAGCGCTTCCGATCCCATCTCCTCCAGTCCGATCTCCATCAACCTTCGTCCCACACCGAAGCGGTCTTCCCGGGGGGCGTGGGGACTCCCTTTTCTCAGCAACGACGGATCTTCAAACAATGCCAGCCCTCTCTTTCGGCATCGCTCGTTGTAGATCAGACCACTGACCAGTTCGACTGCGACACGGCGTTCGGCCCCGGCGAGGGCATCGATCGAACGAATCTCGATAAAGCCCCGCGGTCGCACATCGGGAAAGAGGGTCGTCAGATGCGTACGCCAGTCCTCCATGTCGGGGAAGGTCGGCTCGCCGTCGCTCATCCACTCCCGGAAGGTCATGGGACGGGAGGGAGCACGAAAGCCGTCGGTCGGGTCGGCGATCACGAGAACGGTTGCGTCGAGAGCAAACCGGAGATAGAGGGCGACCGGATCGTCCGATGCGACGCGATCGTACGGAAGATCGGTCCGGCACGGATCGGTGTTCCGCCAGATCTCGTATCGGAAACTCCGGTATCGTTCCCCCCCATGGTCGCGGGGGGAATTGGCAAAGAGAGCGTTCAACGCCGGGGCGGCAAGGTTGGCCAGTCGCCATCGTTCAACGGCGACATCAGGGGGACCGAAGTCCAGATTGATCTGCGTCGCACAGGTCTGCCGCATCATCATCCGTCCGTAGGGACCGATCCGGTCGAAGTGCCGGTCCATCACGATGTAGCGGGGTTTCCGCACGACAAGCCGGGGGACTTCACTTCCGAGATGCCGGTTGAATCCCTCGATCGGAAAGATCAGGCCGACCTTCTCTCCCTCTTCGATCAGAAGGCGTTCAAAGCATCCGGCATCCTCCAGCGCCCCGGTCGCCGTATCGTGCGGCGAAGTGCTGTACTCGATCTGTCCACCCGGTTCCAGCGTCACCCTCCCCCCCCCGGGGCACAGGAAGGCAATCGCAGCCGATGACTCCACGGCAGCAGACTTCCAGCCGTAACGGTCGGCCAGAAGCGTCAGCCAGGGATAGAGTCCGATAAAGTCCTCTGCGGCATCCCTGCCCGGCTGCGCTTCTCCGCTGTACTGTCGGGAAGCGAGAACGGGAAAGTATTCGACTTCGATCCCGACGCGATCCCGGTCGGGACGGGCCGAGGTGAATACCTCATCGAGCAGTTGTCTGTAGAGATCGGATTCGGCAAGAACGGCGTTGGCGATCGGCATGGAGAATGCTGGCGAAAAAATCGAATATGTTGAGTAAATGAAGCGGTAGTAAAATCGTACACGGATCATACGGATCGGGACGGATGGACGCGGATGCCGGCACCACACACCCATAGATTTCCCTCTCCCTTTGTTCCGCTCAGTCTATTCAATGAAGAACCTTATCCCCCTCTCCCCCTTCTCTTCGCCAGAACCAGTCCGAACAGATCTTCCGGATCGCTCCACCACTCGACAAGGGACATCCCGGCATCCTCCAGCAGGCGTTCGGCAGAGGCTCGCGTGAATTTCCGGCTGATCTCCGTCAGGATCGATTCCCCTTCACGGAACCGGACACTCATCTCCAGATCTCCGATCTTTACGGTCTGATCCCGCCGACTGACAAGGCGCATCTCGATCCGCGTATCGTCCGGATTATAGAAGGCATAGTGATAAAACGCTTCCGGATCGAACTCCCCGTTCAGCTCACGGTTAATGACGCGCAATACGTTTCTGTTGAACTCGGCGGTGATCCCTTCGGCATCGTTGTAGGCGGCGTGGAGGAGTGCCGGGTCCTTCACCAGATCGACCCCCATCAGAAAGGCATCCTCCCCGGACATCCCCTCCGCCAC
>CBFGQN010000497.1:0-3556 GCA_965650895.1 uncultured Ignavibacteria bacterium
TGGTTCTCCCGCGGATCGATCACATAATTCCGGGCTTCGCGGAAGTCGGCGTCGCTCAGATCGGCCCTGTGGAAGCGGCTGCGGTCGAGATCGGAACGGGTGAAGAGAGCGCCGGAAAGATCGGTCTCCACAAACTCGCACTCCCGCACGATTGAATCGAGGAAAGCGGTCCCCGGAAACTTTCCGCTGCCGAAATCACAGAACTCAAGCACCGACCGCTCGAACGCCCACTCGACAAGGAACTGGTTGATCCCGGTGAATCCGACGCCCGATATCTTGCAGTCGCGAAACCGCACATCCCGGAACGAGCACTCGGTCAGGACGACCTGCGAGAGCTTGCAATTCTCGAACAGGCATCCGTCGAACTGCGCTCCGTAGAGGTTGGTCTCCACAAACGTACATCCGTCGAACAGGCACTCGGAGCATTCGATCGTGTCAAGCTGCGCCCCGCTGAAATCCTCCTCACGGAATGTCCGGTCGTTATAGGCTTCCCCTCGCTTCAATCCAGTCTTTTCTTTCATGCCTTCACTCCAAATGGATAGTTCAACTTTCCGGATCAACCGACCGTCCCCCGCAACCAGGCCCGGTATTGCTTCGAGGAGAGCCGCTCCACAACGATATACCAGGCGACACGGATTTCCGTTCCCGCACTTGTCAACAAAATCGCTTCGACTTCGTAACGATCATCCTCATCGGTCTCCTCGATGTCGATCCGTTCGATCCTCTGCAACTCTTCCACTTCCACACTCCTGAACTTCCCGCTCACAACCTCGGTGCCGGCAAAGAACTCGTTGAGGAACTGATCGGTCCGTCCTTCAAGAAGTCGGTCATGTTGCTCCTGCACGTATTCGGGATCCATCAGGGCCATCAGTCTGTCACGGTCCTGCATCGCCACCCCACCCCGCAACGCCGTCACCAGTCGGTCGACCGCCGTTCGGGAATCCGGGGCAATCAGTGTGGGAATATCCGCCCGACTGCAACCGGCCGAGAGGAGAAGAGAAAGCAGAAGAGACCTGTATACTGTTTTCATGATCGGGACTCCGTATTGAGAAGGACGTCAAGACTCCAGTGATCGGAGCCGATCCTGCGGCCCCGACGAAAGTGTACGGTTTCTATTCCATCCGAGACCAGCACGTGATCGATCGGAATCAGCAGCAGCGGAAAGAGGGTGGGCCAGGTGCCGACGTAGCCGAACCCCTTCCGCCCGTCACGCAGTCCGGACTCACTCAGAAGATCGCCGAACAGCGGGTCCCAGGGGACGGCATTGAGATCCCCCAGCAGGATCGTCTCACCACTCCACTCCCGCGCCTTCCGCCCGGCGTTCATCAGATACGACCTCCGCTCCGGAATCCAGCCGGGTCTCTCCGGAGAGAGAGGATGGGCGACCAGAAGACGAATCTTCTGCGATCCGCATTCCATTGTTCCGGCAAGGGCCGGAAGACAGCAACCATCATCATCGTCGTGCAGTTCCACATCGGTCAGCGGGAACGCACTCAGCACCTTCAGACCGAACTTGCCGTCGCGGTAGACGTGGTACATCCTGTGCTTCCACCCGTTGGCCGTCCGCTCCTCCAGAAGCCGGTTCAGTTCAGGAGAGACCTCAAGCAGCACAACAAGATCGGGAGCCCTCTTCTCAATCGCCTCGGCTATCCGCCCGGCCTCCCTGTTGGAGGCATTGACGTTGGCCAGAAATATCCGCAGAGACGTGTTGCTCCTCTCTCCCTGCCGGAATGCCCTTCGGTTCCACCTGATTCCGAACAGCACATCGGCAATATTCAGCGAGGCGATCAGAAGGGCGCTCACCATGGAACCGTAATAGTCGAGCAGGAAAAAACCGACGGCAACGCCGAGCATGACCAGGCCGTAGTGCGGACTGAACTGCACCGCCAGCGTCCCGAGCCAGGTGTTCCGGGCAAAGGCGCCGAAGAACGTGGCCAGGCCGACAAGGATGCCGACAAGAAAGAGTACGGATAGAGGCGTCACGGAATCTTCACCCCTTCGACTCCTCCATCCTCTCCGGTCTCCCCTTCTCTTCCGCCACCTCCTTCTTTCTCCTCTCCCAGACGATAGAACCGCTGCGTCGGATAGGCAAAGGCAATGTCCGGTTCGGCGTTGAACGCCTCAAGGATCGCCTCCCAGAACTGATTCTTCCGGAAGCGACGCCGGCGGGGTTCGCAGAGGTAGCGTGCCTGCAGCATCACGCCACTCTCCCTGACCGATACATAGACGATCGGCGTCAGCTTGTTGTAGAAGATCATGTACCGGCTGGAGGCCTCCCGCAGACGTTCCCGTGCGGTCTCCTGCAGGTCATCCTGCCGTTCGGCGATCTCCTGCAGAATCTGCCGGGCCTTCTTCCAGTCGCTCTCGAACGTGATCTGCACGGAGACTTCATCCCAGATGTAGGAGAAAGCCTTCGTGTAGTTTGCCTGGTCGTGGGTAAAAACCTTGCCGTTCGGAATGTGAATGATCCTGCCGGTGCTCTGGTCGGCATCGACCCAGTTGCCGATCTCCAGCAATGTGAACTGGAAGATCCGCTGGTCGATCACATCCCCGGCATGATCGCCGATCTGGATCCGGTCCCCCACCTCGAACGGCCTGCGCCAGATGATGAAGAGCCAGCCGGCCATGTTCGCTATCGGATCCTTCAGGGCGATCGCCAGTCCGGCGGAGACCAGACCGAGATAGGTGGCGATCGACTGGACCCCTTCGAACCAGACGCGACTGATCAGCAACGCGCCGATGATGTAGATGACGTAGGCGGTCCCCTTGTTCCAGTTGTAGCGCGCCCGGTGGTCGGTGATATTCCTTCGGACAACCTTCAGGACAACGCGCCGAAGTCCCCACAGAGCAATCAGCGCAATGATCGTGATCAGAAGTTTGACCACCACCCCTTCGGTGAGACTGAGCGTCTGGGCAATCCACGTTATGATCCGATCCAGAAATTCCATGTGATGTTACGGATAACGGGTACGGCAAACCTCGGCCCACCGAGCCGGACAAAATTGAGCCGGACAAAACGGACGCCTCTGCGATCCCGGCACGGGCCGGAGCTTACATCACTCCCTGCGCATCGACATCGACAATCAGTTCCACCGAACTTGTTCCGTGCGCTTCGCGATACTTCTCGTGTGCTTCGGTAAAGAACCGGTAGAAATTTTTCCCTCCCGGATCAAGCCGCCGGTTGTTCTTGACAATGATCTGATAGCGATAGAAGTTCCGCAATTTCCAGATGAGCGCCGCGGTCGGTCCGAAGATTTCCATGCCGTCGTTGCCCGACGGCAAGAGCGAGCGGAAGAGCCGGGCGTGGCGTTCGGCCTCCTTCTGGTCTTTGGAACGGAATTCAATCAGGATGAAGCGGGCAAACGGAGGATAGTTCAGCTCCCGCCTTCCCCGGATCTCGTCTTCATACATCGTCATATAGTCCTTTGCAAAGGCAGCGCCGATCGCCGGATGCTCCGGATGTCCGGTCTGCACGATCACCTCCCCCGGCGTGTCGCTCCGTCTTCCGGCTCGTCCGGCCACCTGCGTTATCAACTGGAAGGTCCGCTCTCCCGAA
>CBFGQN010000498.1:0-3552 GCA_965650895.1 uncultured Ignavibacteria bacterium
GACTCCCGACTCCCGACTCCCGACTCCCGACTCCCGACTCCCGACTCCCGACTCCTGCCCTACTCACCGGCAAGCCGGAGAATGCCCCCGCTCAACCGAAGCATCTGCAGTTCGAGTAATGCCTTGTCGTACTCGGCCTGCACCAGACGACTTTCCGCTTCGATCAACGCGGTCTGCGCCAGCCGGACCTCGAACGGTGTGACCGCTCCAAGTTCAAGCCGGTCCGAAGCAAGCCGCATGTTCTCCGCCGCTCCGGCAATTCTGCTCCGTTCGTAGGCGACCAGACGACTCTGCCCTTCGTAGCGTTGGTATAGCGTCTCGAACTCCGCCTCCGCCTCGGCTACCGCTTCGGCATAGCGCAACTCGCTCTCGCGAATGCTCAGCTCCGCCTGGTCCAGCCGACCACTGGTGGCGAAACCGTTGAAAATATTCCAGGTCGCGCTCAGTCCGTAATTCAGACCTGATGTGCGGTTGGAGAGAAGGAAACCTGCGTCGGCGTTCGATCCGACGAAGTCATAGCCGACGTTCAGCGAGACCAGAGGATAGAGTTCCGATTGCACCAGTTTCCGGGAACGTCCGGCCTGCTCAATAGCCAGTCTTGCGCTCTGCACGGCTGTGTTCGTTTCCAGAATACGTTGGCGCAGTTCTTCGCGAGCCGGAAGAGGGATGCCGGTGCCGATCGAATCGGCGGGGACAAACGGGGTCAGAGGAGAGCGGTTCAGCAGACGGTTGAGCCGGATCTTTGCGTCGGCCAGCGTCAGTTCGCTTCTGAGGAGTGTCGCGCTGTCGGCGTCGAGATCGACCTGGGCCTGCGTCAGTTCGAAGCGGATCGAGGCCCCGGTCTCCACCCGGTCCTGCGCCAGATCCCGCCGAAGAGTCGAAAGGCGAATAGACTCCTCCGTCGTCCCGATCAATTCCTGAAGCAGAAGAATATCAAGCCATGAGAGGGCGATCTCCGTGGCGATTCGTTCCCGTTCATCCCGTTCGGCAACTTCGTTCAACGCCGTTTCTCCTTCCAGCAGATCAAGCCGTCGCCACGAGGCGAATCCGTCGAAGACTCTCCAGTCGGCATCGATCCCGAAAGAGTAGCCGCTGGAGACCGCTCCGCTCCGCTCGGTGATCTCGCCGCTGACGAATTCCTGACGTGTGTTGTTCAGGCTTCAGGTCAACCCGCCGTAGAGATCGACTTCCGGCAGAAGTCCGGCCGCTCCGGGCGTGGCCCCCTCCCGTGCCCGTTCGGTCTGCAACGAGGCGATCTCTCCCCGCCGGTTTTGCGCCAGTCCGATCCGGACCGCTTCGCGCAGCGTCAGAGCTTCTTCCTGAGCCGCTGCCCCGACCGGATCGAACAGGGGCGGAAGGAGGAGCACAAAGAGAAAAGGAAGAAGTTTCTTCCATCCTGAAAGACTCGACGCGGTATATGGCGAACGTCTGCTCATGATTCTATCGCGACAGGTTGATGTTCTTCTTCTTGTGTGATTTCCGATTCATCCAGAGGGATGGCCCGCAGCCGCTTGCCGGTGAAGAATGAATAGATGCCCGGCACCACAAAGAGTGTCAGCAGCGTTGCGACGATGAGTCCGCCGACAAGGACGATACCCATCGAGACGCGACTCTCGGCTCCGGCCCCCAGCGAGAGGGCAATCGGCAGGGCGCCGAGGATCGTTGAAAGACTTGTCATCAGGATCGGGCGGAAGCGGGCGGTGGATGCGTCGATGATCGCCTCGGCAATATCGAGTCCGGCCTCGCGCCGCTGGTTGGCGAACTCCACAATCAGGATGCCGTTCTTTGTGACCAGACCGATCAGCATGATCATGCCGATCTGGCTGAAGATGTTCAATGTCTGCTCGAAATACCAGAGGGAGAGGAGTGCTCCGGTCAGGGCCAGAGGGACCGTGAAGAGAATAATCATCGGATCGCGGAAGCTCTCGAACTGTGCGGCCAGCGCAAGGTAGATCAGCAGCAGAGCCAGCATGAAGGCGAAGATGAGACTCGACGAACTTTCCACAAAATCCCGCGACGTTCCGGTCAGCGATGTGCTGAAAGAATCATCCAGCACTGCGTCGGCAATCCGCTCCATCTCTTCGATGCCGTCCCCGAGGGAATATCCGTCGGCAAGTCCGGCCGAAACGGTTGCCGAGACGTAGCGGTTGAACCGGTAGAGCTGTGGCGGACGGCTCTCCTCTTCGGTGTCGATCAGATTGTCAAGCTGGATCATCTCTCCCCGGTTGTTCCGCAGGAAGATCGAGTGGAGATCGACCGGATCGTTCCGGTCCTCCTTTGCAAGCTGACCGATCACCTGATACTGCTTGCCGTTCATTGTGAAGTATCCCATCCGTCCGTCGCTCAGAGCCACCTGAAGGGCCTGGGCGACGTCGAGCATCGAGACGCCGAGGACGCGGGCCTTCTCCCTGTCGACCGATACCCGCAGCTCCGGCTTGTTGAACTTCAGATCGATATCGACGATGTTGAAGACATCGCTTTCTCCGGCGGTCTCCAGAAACTGCGGCAGTTTTTCAGTCAGACGTTCGAAGTTCGGTGCCTGGATCACGAACTGGACCGGCAATCCTCCCCGGCGTCCTCCGATCGTCTGTTCCTCCGAGAAAAAGGCTCGCGCCCCCGGCAGGTTCCGGGCCAGACCGTTCAATTGTCCGGCAATCTGACTTTGCGAACGCTCCCGCTCATCCGGTTGGGTCAGGATGATCCGCATGAAACCGGAGTTCACCGAACTGGAGGCGCCGAAGCCGGGGGAGGTAACCGAAATGATTGCGGCGATTTCCGGGACGGAGTCCCGGACCAGACCGATCATCCGGTCCATATACTCATCCATGTACTCGAAGGTGGCCCCCTCCGGAGCGGTCGCGAACATCCGGACGCCGCTCCTGTCCTCAAGCGGGGCAAGTTCCGAGGGGAGAGAAGTGATGAAAAACCAGATAAGGAAACCGCAGGCCGCCACAATCGGAAAGACCAGCCATCGGTGACGCATGAATCCTTCCAGAAGGGAACGATAACCTTCAGCCAGAGAGCGGAAGAAGGGTTCGGTCCGGTTGTAGAACCAGCTATGCCGTCCCTGCTTCAGCAGTCGGGTGGCCAGCATCGGCGTCAGCGTCAGGGCGACGAAGGAGGAGATGATCACCGCACCGGCCAGGACCACGCCGAACTCCCTGAAGAGGCGACCGGTCAGTCCCTCAAGGAACATCACCGGCATGAAGACCGCCGCCAGGGCGACTGTTGTGGCGATTACCGCGAAGAAGATCTCCTTGCTCCCCTGCAATCCGGCCTGAAGCGGAGACATTCCCTCTTCAACCTTTGTGTAGATATTTTCAAGGACGACAATCGCATCGTCGACGACCAGACCGATGGCCAGGACGATGCCGAGGAGGGTCAGGACATTGATCGAGAAACCTGCGGCCAGCATGATGAAAAACGTTCCGATCAGCGACACGGGGATAACGACTGTCGGGATGATCGTCGTCCGGAAATCCCGAAGGAAGAGGAAGATGACCAGAACCACAAGGCCGAAGGCGATGAAGATCGTCTGCATCACCTCGTCGA
>CBFGQN010000499.1:0-3551 GCA_965650895.1 uncultured Ignavibacteria bacterium
ATCACCGTCAACACATCGCCGTCGTTTCCGGGAGCATAGGGTTCCTGGAAACCGGTGCTGCCCCCCCGCCACATCCAGCCTTCCGGCAGAGCGATGTTCGGCGTCTTGTTGAAGGTCACGTCACCGTCGAAGGTCGTTGTCGAGGTAACCGGACCGAACCGGACCTCTTCGCTGTTGATGGTGGTTCTGGGGCTGTTGATATTTGTCGTGCCGTTGATCGTCACATCCCACACGTTCAGGTTACGCGAGTATGAAGGAGTGCCGTCGGCATTCTGCATCAGGATCGCTCCCGGTTCATTCGTCGTAAGAAGTTCCGACACTTTGTTGTTCGCATCGCCGACCGGGATTGCCTTGTACGTCAGGCGATTGTCCGGCGGGAACTTCAGCGTGACGTGACCGTTGAAGAAGACCGAATCGTTGAAGACCGTCGGGCCGCCGAAGTTCGCATACTTCCGGACAAAGAGGCTGTCGGTGCTGATCGACCGAACGTCGATTGTCGCCAGCCGGAGATCCGACGTCCACTCGGCCGATGTTCCGTCCGGCTTGACGTTCAGAACCTGATTGGCCGAACCGAGCGGAAGCTCCGACGGACGATCGGTTGCGTCACCGATCCACATGGCACCGTTCGACAGTGAAGGATTCTCCACTTCCAGCACCACATCCCCGGTCTGACCATTAATGCTCTTGACGTAAGGTCCGCTCAACTCATCGGCCGTCGCCGCATGTCCGGCATTGAAGGCATACGGAGCCGGAACCAGGCGCGTCCGGGGTTCCATCTCGGCCTCTCCCTGCACCTGCGCGGCAATCCAGTACTGCTCGTTGAAGGCAAGGGTCATCGGAGTCGTCAGGCCAAGATATGCGTCGAACACCCCATCCATCGTCTCCACCACCTGCGTCTCCATCCACAGCGGCGTTCCTCCCTGCTCCGAGTCGTAGATCTTGAAGGTCATCGTATACTGACCGTCCGGCACCTGCTGACGATTCTGATCGGTCAGCACCCCCTGATAGGCGAGGTACTGCGGAATCTTTCCATCCTGCGCATTCAGTCCGGCAGTGGACGAGCCGAACAGGAGGATGCAAAGCATCAGCGTCGCGGCAAACAAGCGAGTTGAACGTTCCATGGTGGTTATGATATGCACTGTGTAGATCTTCATGGGTCAATCCTTTCTGTCCTCTGACGGCTCTGCAACCTTCTCTACCGGGCTCCCCCGTCTCCAGCATCAGACATACTGTCTCCCCCTGTCGGTCCCACCGGCTCTGTCTCATAGCCGGTCTTCCCACGATCAAGCGGAGGGACAAGAGGATCGAGAGGATACTCCTCCTGTTCATAGCGGAGATACTGTCCGGAAACCGCCAGACGAACTCCGTGGGCTTTCCACGATTCCTCGCGGATCACCGGTGTCGGACTGTACCATGCCGACAGTTCCGGCGCAACCACCCACTCGCGGTGCTCACCCAGATGTACGTCGTAGCGAACACCCGCAACCACCGATCCCTGGAACGATGTACCGTTCGGCACCGACCCTGAATACTCCAGGCGGATCCGACGTCCGTTCTCGTAGACGATATTCGAGGGTTCGAGAATCTCCTCCCGCTGCGAGAAGAGCTTCCGCAGGATTACATCTCCCCGGACACCACCAAAAACCTTGACATCCTCGGCCACTTCGAACAATCCGATCGGCTCGATCGCCACACCCCAGATCTCCGCATCAATCCGATGCTCGAAAACTGCGTCGGCGGCCGATCCGGCATCATCCACCACTTCTCGCTCGGTGTCGGTCAGGGCACCGTTGTATGTCGACAGATAGAGCCGTCCACCGACCGAGAACCAGTCGTTCAGCGGAGTTTCGGCCAGTCCGCCGGCGGCGATACCGATACCGTTCCCCCCGTTGAATCCCGGACAGCAGTTCGGCACACCCGGCATCCCTTTCAGCTCGTCGGCCGTATAGATGTTGAAGTTCAGTCCCAGATAGACACCGGCACGCCATGCCTCTTTCCGCATCGTACCGTACAGCGAGGCGGGAAGAAGCCGTGCGCTTGAGTCGGCCGAAGAACCGGATTCGGCCCCCGGCGTCTGACACCGGACCTCGGTGCTCTGCATCAGCATTCCGCCCAGTACCATCACTACCCCTGTCATCCAGACCGTCAGGGTCAGCTTCGTCAGATATGTCCTCAATGCTTGCATGGTAAACTCGCTGTTATCTGTTTCTATTCAATTGGAATGATTACTGTTCAATGACTATGCGTGAGGTCTTCACCTCGGTCGGCGTCCGGAAGACCAGGAAGTAGGATCCGCTCGGGATTGTCGAGACGTCGAGATCAAAACGGTACAGCTTTGCGGCTTCAACCGGCTGCTCGACCAGAAGGGCAACCTCACGACCGAGGGCATCGACCAGACTGAGCTGTGCGGTCCCTTCCTCGCGCGAGGTATATTCGACACTTGCATTTGTTGCTACCGGAGGCCGGTCCGACCGAACGTACCAACCGGATTTCGCCTCCTTCGCGACACACGCCGAGAAGAATGAACTCTCCCGGCTTGGTCACCGTCCGGATCGGCTGCTCGCCGAAACCGCTCCAGGCATATTCCTCGATAACCAGGGGAGTCGATTCGGCATTTCCCAGTTTGGCAAGGAAGCGCAACTCGGCAAGAATGCCCGATTCCAGAGTGGCGGCAGTCACCGGCACGTCGATCTCCAGAATACAGTCCTCGCCGTCGAACGTACACTCCGGCGTCTGCCCCACCGGCTGCAGAAGCGAGCGGTTGAAGCGGATGCGTGCCTGGAATCGAAGAGCGTTGCCGACCGGAATGCGCTCGGTCTGTTCGATAAGGACGGGAATGGTCAGTGTAGTACCGGGTTCGGCCTCAACAATCGGCATCCGGACGCAGGCGAAGGATTCAACTTCCTTGGCCCAGTACCAGAATCCGGCAGAGTGAAGGCCTTGTGTGGGACTCGGACGTCGCATACGACCGATCACCGTTTCCGAAACGGTGCCGTGCAGACGGAAGCGTGCTCCGCTCATCAGGCGGCCGCCGCTTCCATTAACGTCACGAATAATCCGGTAGGTAGATTCCGCGGCAGGGGTCGGCTCCTCCGAAGTTTTTTCGGAGGCTCCCTCTCCGTTCTGAGCCTGCGTGGGAACGACGCTCAGAATACAGAGTACGACGAGGACAGAGAATACGAGATAGCTCGCCCTCCATGGGAATGCCTGATGCACGGGGAATGTCTTCATAGTTGTGTTCGGTGATCGTCGAAGAGAGCTTCGCTATACTCTACAGACTTGCGCCGCTCCGATCCTTCGTCACCACCTTGCCAGTTTTAAGTCGGGGGCCTCCTTTCGGGAGACAGCGCAACCATACAACGCGGGGCATAACAGATTCGAAGGGTTTGGCATAACACTTGCTGTTAACATGGACGAAAGACACAAGCGCTTACATTCCCGGGGAACTTTTTTTTGCGTGCCGAATACGGCACCCAATCACACAATCGGAAGTGCCGGGGAAGAAGAAAAAGTGGTTTATGAGCTAAAATCGAAGAAAAAGAGGGAAGGGT
>CBFGQN010000500.1:0-3544 GCA_965650895.1 uncultured Ignavibacteria bacterium
GTTGTTCCTGACCGTATCGTTGAACAGAAGAGATTCCTGCGTGACGACGCCGAAGAGACTCCGGTACTGATCCAGCGAGAACTCCCGGATGTCCCTTCCGTCCAGTCTGATCGTCCCCTTGTCCGGATCGTAGAAACGGATCAGCAGATCCACCAGCGTCGACTTTCCTCCCCCCGACGGACCGACGAGGGCAACCGTCTCACCACGCCGAATCTGCAACGATACGTCTTTCAGCACCGGCGTTCCGGGTCGGTAGGAGAAGGTGACGTCGTCGGCCTCGATCAGATTCCCCAGTCCGGCGACGGAGACCGAACCGTGCGAACGTTCCGGTTCTTCTTCCAGCATCTTCAGTACACGCTCGCCGGCGATGATGCCCCGCTGGATGTTGGTCGGTATCTGAACGACCGAGACGATCGGGGACATGATGCTGAAAAGAAGAAAGATGAAGGCGAAGAGCTCCTCACCCCGCATCGCGCCGCTCAGCACGTTCGACCCGCCGTAGTACAGGACGATCACCAAGGCGACGATGGCGAAGATCTCGCTGAGTGGACCGGCCAGATTTTTGACGATCGAGTGCTTGATTGCGCTCCGGGTATACCACTTCGTCTCCCGTTCAAACCGGTTGTTTTCATACTGTTCCCCTGCATAGGCCTTGATGATCCGGATGTTCTGGAAGGCTTCCTGCAATCGGGTGGTCATATTCTCCAGCGCCCGTTGCATCCGGATCGAATAGCGCCTGATGTAGCCGCGGAGAAGGCGGATGAACAGTACGGTCAGAATGCTTGTCGAAAAGGCGAGCAGCGTGAGTTCCGGCGAGAGAGCCAGCAGCAGAAAGAGGATCACGATGATCTCCAGCGGATCGCGCGTCAACTGAATCAGCGTCGGGACCAGGGCGCCGTTGATCGTGCTGACCTCGTTGGTCACCACCGAGATCAGTTCGCCCGATCTTCTGTTGTTGAAGTAGGTAAGGGGAAGCTGGACGCTCCGGCCGAAGAGGTGGTTCCGGATATCCTTCATGATCCCTTCCTGAATACCGGTGTTGATGACGTTCGAGGCGTACTTGACGATGTTCTTTATCAGGAAGATCGCCACGACCAGAACGCACATGTTCAGCAGCGTCTGATGCGGAAATCCGTCGACTACCACCAGATTCCCGATCCAGTCCCTGATTGCCTCCTTGACGCTGTCGAGAAAGCCGGACGATTCCGATGGTGTCGGTGCCGAAGGGGTGTTTGTGCTCGGGAAGATGATCCCCATGATCGGCAGGATGATGTAGATCGAGGCAGCACTCAGAAATGAGAAAATCGCACTGAGCACGATGGTCAACGTCAGCTTGGCGGCATAGGGCTTTACATAGGGAAGAAAGCGGCGAATAACGTTCATTGCCACGCTCCTTCTACCGGATTTGATCCGGCCGCCTGAGGAGTGAATTCTGTCCGCAAACTGATGCGGAGGATTCGTTCAAGAACGTCCTCCGGAGAAATTTTGTCCATCCCTTCGGTATTGATGATCGTTTCATATGTTGTTCCCCACGGACGCCACTCGGTTCCGGCCTTTTGCGAGGCATAGAGCGCGACGACCGGTTTTCGCAGAGCGGCGGCCAGGTGGACCACCGATGTGTCGGGAGTTACCACAAGGTCGACTCCGGCGAGTCGTTCGGCGAAGGTGAGAAAGCTTCGGGCGGGGGGAAGTATCTCCGCTGATGCATCCCGGGCGATACTGCGGATCATCTCCTCATCCGATGGAGCGCCGACGATAACCGGAGCCATCTCTTTTCGCTTGAGCAATCGGGCGAGGGCCACATAGTGGTCCCGCGGCCACCGGCGTCCCTCACCGGCGACGGTGACGTTCAGGGCGATGATCGCAGGGACCCTGCCTTCCGAACCTGTCGACAACGTCTCCGCCGACGCCGGTCGAATGACGTGGAGCGGATGCTCCCGTTCCGTCCCGTTCGAGATCGCCTCGACACCGAGCGGTGCAAGGAGTCGGGACGTGCGCACCACAACGTGGGCGGTCTTCTCCTCCGGCAGTTCCTCCCGACGTTCGATCAGTGCCGTCCCTCCAACCAGTCTGGATACCAGGTCCGCGCTTCCGGAGGGGTTCAGGTGGAGGTTGACGACGGCATCGTATCCGTTCTTCCTCAGTTGCCGGATCGTCCTTACGGCGGCAGGAATGCTCTTCCGTAAAAAATAATGGTTGTCGATACCGGGAAGAAGCCGGGCCGTCGCTCCGTTCTTCTCTCCCAGCAGTATATCGATACGGGCATCCGGAAAACGGCAGCGGAGTTGATCCAGAACGGGAGTGGAGACGATCGCATCGCCGATCCGGTCGATGCGGATCAAAAGAAGGGCAGGATTCCCCTGATCTCCGGAAAATTCCGGAAGAACCCCATCGCTCCCTTTCCGCTCGGAAAGCAGACGGAGTGAAGCGAGGACGGCACGACGGATCGAGCGTTCTATGGCGTTGAGAAATCCCATTTCCGGACGCAAACTATAGCACACGTTTTCCCTTGAACGTAACGGTGTGTGGAGGGAAACCTAAATGGAGCAACAGCCCGTCTGAGTGGACGTAACTTTACGGAGTTTCACCACCATTCAGACGGAGCTTTGGCATATTGGTATCCTTGCTCCGGTTTTTCATTCAGTTGGTTGACGCGAGGTAACAATGCTCAAGGCTATCGAGAAACTTTTCGGCTCGAAGAAAGAGAAGGACGTCAGGGACCTCTCTCCTCTGGTCGATGAGATCAACGAGATCTACGAAGAATATCAATCTCTTTCCGAAGAGGAACTCAAGGGGAAAACCGCCGAGTTCCGCGCAATCATTGCAGAGCGAACGCGGGAGGACAACGAGCGTCTTCAGGAAGTGCGTGCCCGATTGCAGGAAGATCTGGATCCGGAGGATCGACTGGATGTTTACGAGGAGATCGAGGAACTGGAGGACCGGATCTACGAGGAGACGCAGGATGTCCTGAACGAGATCCTTCCCGAAGCCTTCGCCGTCGTCAAAGAGGCCTGCCGTCGCCACCTCGGCAAGCAGTGGGAGGCCGGAGGGAACATCGTGACCTGGGATATGATCCACTACGATGTGCAGTTGATCGGCGGCATCGTCCTTCACCAGGGAAAGATCGCCGAGATGGCTACCGGCGAAGGAAAAACTCTCGTGGCGACTCTTCCGGTCTACCTGAACGCCATCGCCGGCAAAGGCGTCCACGTCATCACGGTCAACGACTATCTTGCCCGCCGCGACGCCGAGTGGATGGGGCCCATCTACGAATACCTCGGACTGACCATCGGCTGTATCCAGTCGAGCATGAAAGCCAACGTCAGAAAGAATCAGTACGACGCCGACATTACCTTCGGCACCAACAACGAATTCGGTTTCGATTATCTCCGGGACAACATGACCCAACGTCCGGAAGATATGGTGCAACGTCCCCACAACTACGCAATTATCGACGAGGTCGACTCGATTCTGATCGACGAAGCCCGTACGCCTCTTATCATTTCCGGTCCGGTTGAGAATGCCGGCAACGAGATCTTCAACC
>CBFGQN010000501.1:0-3533 GCA_965650895.1 uncultured Ignavibacteria bacterium
GAACTACCGTCGGTGGGACAACGACAGAGAGGAGTACGGTCAGGGACATTACGGTCGTTCCCGCTCGGAAGGCTACGGCAACTACAACGACCGGGACTATCGCGACCGTGGGAACTACCGCAGCCGGGATGACGACCGCCGCAACTACGGACGCTACGACTACGGCGAGAACTACGGCAACCCGGGAAGAATGGATGAACGGCGTTGGGGAGGTTCCGCCTACGACGAGGATTACGACCGGAACAGTCGCAGAGGAGGAGGCTATACCGGAGGAAGTTACCGGGGTGATTCGCAGATGCGGGGTTCGCAGAGCGGCGGCTACTCGCACTACGACGAACAGAATCGATATGCTCAGGGGAGAGGATCCTCCGGCGATTACGACCGGCCCGACAGATACGAGCAGTTCAACAATTACGACCGTTCCGATAACTACAACCGTTCCGGAAACCGGGGCAACTACGAACGTTCGGAGGACTACGACCGCAACTATGGTTTCCGCGACAACTACGAATCACAGGGGGACCGATGGGACGAGAATCGTGACCGCTACGATGATCGGTATACCGATCCGGATCAGTACAGCTTCGGCGACACCAGGGTAGGTCAGCAGGAGCGGTGGCATCCCTCCTACGGCGGAGGGGGAGATTACCGGGGAGGAGAAGAGGAGACCTGGCGGAGCATGGATCGGTTCGGCGGCGACTACGAGAACAACTCCCGTCGCCAGGGAATCGGCTACGGTCGGGGAACAAGCCGGAGCTCGCGCAACGACCACTTCTGGAACAGCACCGATTACTATCATTGATTCGGAGATATACGGGTAACCGACACAGACCGATCCGATCCATGATGGGAAGAGACGAGGCACCGGCAGTCCACCGGTGCCTCGTTTCGTTTTGATCTCTCGCTCCCGAATGCCTATCTGTTCCTGCCTCCCGGAACTCCCGCCGCACTTGCTCTGCAGCGATGAAAGGATCAACGGATTTCTCCGCCCCCCCCTCTTTGCACAGGAACTTTTCGTCGAGGCGGAGCGGATGGCTTGATCGATCAGCGAGCGAAGAACCGTTTGCCGCCTCTTCGCCGTATCTTCAGACGTCTTGTATTCAGGCCCCGGAAATTTACAGTGGAAGATGCGATCCCACATTCATATCCGTTCTGCAACTTTTCCGCTTCTGCCGACAATACTTCTTTCGGCGGTTCCCTTCATCTTTCCGGGTTGCGGATGGAAACGTCAGGCAGTGCTCTATCGCCACAGAACCGATCCGGATCGACGGATCGAGTTTCAACTGCAGGATGTCGGGGCGTTCGGGTGGAACAAACGGTATGTGGAGATCACCCCGGGATGTCTGTTCGATGAAATCAGAGAGATCGACATTGAAGGGATCGACACGCTGGTATGGCGTCCCGTCGATGAATGGATCAATGAAGCGGAGCTTAAAGGAGGATAGTCGAGATCCGGCCGCCCCCCTGCACTACAAACGTTGATGAACCTGTATGAACATGACCAAAGCCATTCCCGCACGGACCCTTCTTGCCTTCTTCCTTCTCCTCTCAACAAAAGGATATGCGCAGCAGAGTGACGCGCCGGACTATCTGGCCGACTGTCTGAAGAAACAGGTGGAACCTCTTCGCGGAGGATTTCTGCAACTCGATTACCGCGAAAACCAGAATAATCTCTACCATTCCCCCGAGCCGTGGCAGACGATCCATTACGACCGGCAGGGGACCGTCCGGTGCGGCGGGGAGATGTTGTTCAGGGAAGACACGATCCGGCAGGGAGAGCGGAGTTTCGCCACCACCGTACAGTATACTCCCTCGGAACTTCTGATCCGGAACTACTGGAGCGAGAAGATCGGGAACGTCAATCGCAATCGCTTCTCCGAGTACCCCCTGGCCGCTGCACGCTACTCGCCGATTCTTCTGCTTGCGCATGTCGGGAAACTTCGTCCGGCACCGGAGCCGGAGGACGATCCGGAGGTTGCCGTCTATCCGATCACGATCAACGAATCGGTTGTCCGGCTGCACATCCGCAAATCCGACCGATTGCTTGAGCGGATCACCACGACCTGGGGAGATGATATGCTCGGGGACAGGAGCGAGACAATCCTCTATTCCGACTACCGAACGCTGGAGGGACTTCACTATCCGCAACGGGCGGACGTGATAAAGCTTCCCGGCGACATACGGGATGCGATCACACTTGCCTCCCCGGAAATCATACCGACCCTCTCTCCCCTTCTGGAACGGCCGGACGGATATATGATCGAGGAGGAGGAAGAGGAGAAACCGGAATCGCACGTGGAACGGATTTCCGATCACATCTACGGAATCAACCTGCCCCACACCGAATCACGTGCCTTCCTCGTCGAGTTCCGCGATTTCTTCGTCGCCGTCGATGTCCCCTTCAACAGCCGGAACGGGGAGATGGTCCTGATGCGGGCCGGGGAGATCGCTCCGGGAAAGCCTGTACGATACTTCGCCTTCGGTCATCATCACCCCTGGTATCTCGGCGGCGTCCGTCCCTTCATCCGTCGCGAAACGACCGTCATCTGCACGAAGGAAAACCTCGACTACGTCGGCTTTGTGGCGACTGCTCCCCACTCCATCAATCCGGACGGTCTGCAGGTGACCCCCTCCCCGCTGAAAACCGAACTGGTCGACAGCATCATGACCATCACCGACGGGGAATATGAGATGAAGATCTGTCATATCGGGAAGAGATCGGCTCACACAAGCGATTATCTTCTCTTCTATTTTCCATCGGAGCGGATGGTGATGCAGGGAGACCTGGCATGGATTCCGGCTGAAGGTCCGATTGGAAAAGCAAGTCCGAGACAGACGGGACTCTACAACGCGATCCGGGAGTTCGGTCTGGATGTGGAAACGGTTCTGCAGACCTGGCCGATTGCCGAGCAATACAAGGTGAAGGCGACGTTTCCTTTCAGTGATCTGGAGGAATCGATGGGGGGAGAATGATTCACACAAAGGCCGTTCCCGACTCTCGACTCATACGCTCCCTCACCCACGAACTCATAAACTCTCAAACATCCGACTCCCGATTCAATTTGCCGTGACGCAATGAAACCGTAGATTTTCGGCAGACACTTTCTTTTCAGAAACGAAGACAGGGAGGCAATCGGATGGACGAGTTCATGAAGCTGGCAATCGAGGAGGCACGAAACGGCGAGGCCGAGGGGGGAATCCCGATCGGATCGGTGATCATTCACGACGGGAATGTTCTGGGTCGGGGACACAACCGGCGCGTACAGCAGGGGAGCGTCGTCCTCCACGGCGAGATGGACGCGCTGGAGAACGCCGGACGCCAATCCGCCTCGGTCTATCGGGAATCGGTCCTCTACACCACCCTCTCCCCCTGTCCGATGTGTACCGGCGCAATTCTTCTCTACGGCATCCCCCACGTTATCATCGGCGAGAACCGGACCTTCATGGGGGATGAAGATCTCCTCCGCTCCCGCGGCGTGACGGTTGAAGTGCTGAACGACCCGGAGTGCATCGACATGATGACCGACTTCATC
>CBFGQN010000502.1:0-3532 GCA_965650895.1 uncultured Ignavibacteria bacterium
CATTCTTGTCGCGATTCTTTCGGTCTCCTCACTTCTGGCTCAGGGAGGGGGGGAGACGAACGAGAACAACGCCTCCACCAGCGCTATTGTGCTTGCCCGGGTGAAGTATTCCGGCGGTGGTGACTGGTACAACGATCAGTCGGCTGAGGTGAATCTTCTGAAGTACGTCGCCGAGAACACCACGATCAATGTCCGCCCGACATTCGAGTATGTCGAGCTTTCAAGCGACAAACTTTTCAATTACCCCATCATCTTCCTTACCGGTCACGGCAACATCGACTTCACCGATTCCGAGGCAAAACGTCTGCGGAGCTATCTCGACAACGGAGGGTTCCTCTACATCGACGATGATTACGGACTGGACACGGCGGTGCGGCGTGAAATGAGGAAAGTTTTTTCCGATCAGGAATTCCGCGAACTCCCGTTCTCGCACGATGTCTACCATTCCTTTTTCGACTTCCCGAACGGATTGCCGAAAATTCATGAGCATGACGACAAGGCACCGCAGGGTCTTGGTCTGTTTACCGAGGAGAATCGTCTCTGCGTCTTCTACACGTTCGAGACGAATCCGAGCGACGGCTGGGCCGACCCCGAGGTTCACAACGATCCTCCGGAAAAGCGGGAAGCGGCTCTGAAGATCGGAACGAACATTATCGTCTATGCGTTGACGAATTGAATTTGAGAGAGTGAGAGAGTGTGGGGGTGAGAGAGTGTGGGAGTTAGGCATAGGCATTGGTAGCCGCCGGATTTATTCCGGCGCCGGGATCTGCAGAGGAGGTCGAGCTTCTACGTCGGTGCCCGAAGTGCAGAACAGACCGGGGGGAACGCAGGGGAGGATCGGCGGCGTATCGATTGTTCAGCTTCCTGGCGTTCGTGCGATCTGCTTCCGCTTTGCATTTCTTATTGAGTCGGATACGCATTGCCGCACCGACAAATATGCGCTTGAGCTCGTCACCGGACCCGCGACATCCCTGTCTTCCCGTTTTTGAATCCGCCGCGGCGGATCATTTTCAATTTTGCATTGATTCCATGCGCATTCGGTATACCGACTGGAACGGCGACAAACTGAGTCGTGAGGAGAGGCTCGAAGAGCTTCTGAAGCTTTTCAGCTATCTGCTGATGAAGGCTTCGGGTGATGTCGACGAGGCGTTGCGGTGGATTGATTATCTGGATCAGTCGCGGGGCATTCTCGGAGAGATGACGATGGAGGAATTCATCGAGGAGTTGAAACGGGCCGGGTTGATCCGGGAAGATCAGGAGGGGGAGGGAGGATACGGACTGACCGGGAAGGGACGGCAACGGATCAGGCGGGACGCCCTGGAGGAGATCTTTACTTCGTTGAAGAAGGGAGTACCGGGGGAGCATCGGACGCCGCACACCGGTTCGGGCGTCGAGCAGACGGGAGATTTGCGGAAGTACGTTTTCGGTGATTCTCCTTCGAACATCAACGCCTCGGAGACATTGTCGAACGCGTTGCGGCGGGTGGCCGATCCGGATGGATTCTCTCTGCGTGAAGAGGATATCCGGGTGCAGGAGACCGAGCAGAGCACAAGCGTCGCGACGGTGCTGATGCTGGATATTTCCCACTCGATGATTCTCTACGGCGAGGATCGCATCACCCCCGCAAAGCAGGTGGCCCTGGCGTTGTCCGAACTGATCACTACCCGTTATCCGAAGGACCGGCTTCACGTCCTTCTCTTCGGCGACGATGCGCAGGAGGTCAGTCTGCACGATCTCCCCTTTGTCAGCGTCGGCCCATTCCATACCAATACACGGGCGGGATTGCGCATGGCCCGCTCGCTGTTGCGCCGGTCGCGCGGAGCCAACCGGCAAATCTTCATGATTACCGACGGCAAACCTTCGGCCATGTTCGACGATGCGGGACGACTCTACAAGAACTCCTTCGGACTCGATCCCCGCATCGTCAACAAGACGCTGGATGAGGCGGTGGCATGCCGCAGGGAACGGATTACGATCAGCACATTCATGGTGGCCAGAGATTCCTATCTGGTGAATTTCGTCGAGGACCTGACGAAGGCAAATCAGGGGCGGGCATACTATACCGGACTCGGGAAGCTGGGAGAAATGCTCTTTGTGGACTATATCCGCAATCGGAAGAGAAACTATTCGGGGGGAAGATAGAAACAGCTTCTCTCCGCGTCGGAATCGTTTTCGGGATGGGGGACTCTTCGGAAAGTCGTTCGTCCTATTCCTCGGTGCTTCCTTGCGGCGTCTCTTCTTCCGGAAGCTTCTTGATCCTGATTCTCTCAAGCTGGATGTACGTCTGGAAGTCTTCGGCCCAGAGCCGGGTGGCAAAGAGGTAGGGACCGATGCGGCGGGTCAGGCGCCAGATGTATTCGCGATAGTTGCCGTCGTAGTTCACCCGCCACCGCTCGATATTCTTGTAGCTGGTGTTGATGTAGATGAGAACATCAGAGGCCGAGGAGAGGGAATCGTTGAACATGACCTTCATGGGCGTCACCTGCTTGCCGTCGATAAGCGAATCGTTCAGGAGTTCCAGACCGATGCCGGGGTCCAGCAGGCGGAGCGGGGTAAGCAGCCAGTGCAGATTGCTGTTCAGCCGGTCACACGCCATTCGCAGTGCGGCCGACAGGTGTTCGGCAGCAACTTCCTGCGAGTCGATCGTCATCGTTCCCAGGCAGTTGCCCACGCTGGTGAACCTGGCCTGGTAGACCCGTCCGTCGGAGAGTTTGCCGATCAGCATCCCTTCATCGCTCAGACGGTTCCACTCGTTGTGATAACGGGCAACCTCCTGATTTTTCTTGTTGTAGACGACGAAGTCAAAGGCAATGAAGAGACTGTCGGTCCAGGCATCCCCGCCGTAGGTATGCTTGACGTCTTCGGCCAGAAGCGTGGCGGCCAGATTCGTGTATTCGTTCAACGAAGGATCGGACGTGGGATAGTCCGGATGGGGCTGTGTGTGGACAACGGCGCAGAGAGTCGCTATAAGAATTGCGACCACGCCCGGCACCCGCAGGAATGCTCTTCCTTTCATAAATACTCATCGGTTCACGTCGCAACCTGTGGAACAAAACGGAAACTCGAAGCGGGTACCAATCCCGCAACGGTGAAAAACGATACCAGACAATTCGGTTGCGATACTTTAAAATAGGAGATAGGAAGAAGAACTCTGTGCGGATTTGTTGCAGCCGGAAAGAACAACGTCCTCAGGCGGTCGATGGAAAGGGGGAACATCTCTTCCTTTGTACCGTCGCAAAACCGGCACTGCAAGGGTGTGGGGGAAATCCCGTGACCGAAGACCGTTCTTCGTATATTCAGCAGCCTTTATCACAGATCCCGTACTATGGAACAACATAAGACCCGTATGAAGTATCAATATTCAATCGGAAGCCGACGGCATCTGCCGGGATTGTCGCTTCTGCTTCTCATTTCTCTCCTCTGTGCACAGAGTCTGTTTGCTACAGGATCGGAGGTGAACCCGGAGAAAGACTACAAGAGCTTTGTTCTGGAGAACGGACTTGAAGTGGTTATTGTGGAGAATCATCTGGCC
>CBFGQN010000503.1:0-3526 GCA_965650895.1 uncultured Ignavibacteria bacterium
AACGTATATTCCATGGTCGCCTCGAATTCATACTCGGCCATCCCCGGTTGCGCCTGCCGCATCGTCTCGCGGTGCCCCTCGGCCGATATGTCGACGGCCTTCTGCAGCATGGCGATCTCGGCCTCGGACTTTATCGCTCTCATGCCGTTCAGGATCTTTCCCGCATCCGCAATCTCCAGATCGAGTCCTTCCGATTTCATCGATCCCAGCACCGATTCCGGCCAGTCGATGCCCCCTTCAAAGAAGGGTTCTCCGGCTTTCTCGAAAGCCCAGTTATCGTAGTAGAGCGTCTCGATGGTCGGCAGAAGATCATCCAGCAGATCGGAGAGTTCGTCATACGGCAGAACCGTCCCGACGCCGGTCACCTGCGAGGCCACTTCCGGTCCCATCCGGATCCCCTCCCAGATCTCGTGGGAAGGATTCCGCTCTGCGACGAAGAGGATTTCCTTTACTCTTTCTCCGTCCACCTTTACTCCGTCCGGAACCAGAAGCAGGGCGCTCCGGGTCTCGGTCATCCCGCTCAGATAGAGAAGATTGTTCCGTTGCCGGAACTCGTAGTCGACATCGTTGGAGCGGTTGCGGACGTCGGCGCTTCTGATGAGCATGGCGGTGCCGGGCTCAAGGGTTTCGAGCACCCGTTCCCGACGAGCGGCATATTCGGATCGGGGAAAAAGATCCGCGTCATAGACCTGATAGTGTTCGTAGGTTCCCCCCTCCTGTGCCGGGGCAACCGGAACGAAAAGAAGACTGTTGAAGATGAGCAGAGCAAAGGACGGGAAGACGAAGCGTGTGCGGCTCATGGGCTTTCTTCAAAAACGGATTCGAGTGCGGAGGAAAGATCGTCAAGAGAAAAAATCATGCTGATGATCTGGCGACCGGTCCGCTGTTCTTCCTTTCCGTCCCCTCTGGTATTGGTGAAGGTGATATTCCCGATCAACTGATATTCTCCGGTGACCGGATATCCCGCATCCTGACTGATCCAGTACTTCCCGCCACCGTTGACCACCGTGTGGGTCGTCAGCTGCGCCTGCCCGAAGGCCGGTGGGGAGTACCAGACCTGACCGGTCTCCGAGAGTTCGACGACCAGGGAGTGATGGCCGAGCGTATCTCCGGCACCGAGAATTTTCCGCAGACCTCCCCCCTGCCACTTCACCGGCGGATAGACGTTGTCGAGCAACCACATGTCGCGGTCGAAGACGCTGCCGGCCCCGGGACTGACCGTGTCGGCCCCCCCGAGGTGGGGAATCACCAGAGGCTGAAACGGCGCCCCCGGCATCGACCCGGCAAAGGCAAGCGTGTCGCGCAGACGAATCCGCTCGCCGTCCTCACCCATCAGAAACCGGATCGGCCGGCCGACCCAGGGATGTTCCGTCTTCATGCTCCAGGGGAGCGTATCGACCCGTTCGCGGACCAGAACATCTTCCAGAATCATCGTCATGCCGTACCCTTCGGGCAGAATCGTATCACAACGGTAGGTGATCCGCTCCACCCGCTGACGAACAACGGTGCGGGGATCAACGTCCCAGATGACCAGGGAATCGAGCGAGATCACCCTGTAGGTGACGCTCTCCCCCTGCGAGAAATCATAGCGGAGCGGGTAGGCGTTCGGCTCCTTCTGCTGCGCATGTGCGGTCATCCCCACGCAAAGGAGAAGGGAAAGACACAGCATGTATCCGAGCGTTCGTAGTCCTTTCATTCTATAGTTCATTAGCAATTCCTTCCATTCTTTCCGGCGACAACCTACAAATCGGAGAGAAGAAAGTTACCCGGTGGAATCGGGAGAGAAAGATGAAGACACGGAACCGACCGGTCCCCTTTGCATATTCGGTGGTCTCCCTTCTTCTCACACCAGCATGATATGCGTGATCTCCGGCGGACAGTTCAGGCGGAGCGGAATCCCCGCTGTGCCGATCCCCCGCGAGATGTACATCTGCGCATCGTGGTTGGCGTGGGCCTTGTACAGACCGGAAATATACGTCGATGCGAGAGAAGCGACCGAAACATTCAGTCGGTCCAGATGGGCCAGAACGATCTGTCCGCCGTGCGTATGCCCGCTCAGCATCAGATCGACGCCGAGTTCGGCGTATTCCTCGAAGGGATAGGGTTTGTGGCAGAGGAGAATCTTCGTCTCCGTCTCGTCAACGCCCTTCAGCAGGTTCTCGATTGTCCCCTCCTCGGTCTTTCCGGTCTTCAGGTAATCGTTGACGTGATAGATCTTCTTGTCGTCCATACCGAGCAACCGGAGGGTCTTGCCGTTCTTCCGGACCAGCACATTCTCGTTTCTGAGAAGTTTGATGCCGGCCTGCTCCACCTCCCGGGCCACCAGATCGATCTCCCGGGTGTAATAGTCATGATTCCCCGTCACGCCGTAAACGCCGAGCGGAGCGCTCAGTCGGCAGAAGGCTTCGGCAAAGGGATAGACTTCGCGGACGCGGCTGTTGACGAAATCGCCCGGGAGGACAATCAGATCGGCCTTCAGCGAGGCCAGTTTTCCGGCGTAGGCCTCCATCCGCTCGCGGTTCATGAAAAGGGAGGAATGGACATCGCTGATCATCCCGATCGTCGTCCCCCGCAACTCCTCCGGCAGGTTCGGCACGCGGATTTTCACTCTCTCCACTCTGGCATCATCATCCGAATTGGCGGCCCCCAGGAAGGAGGCGTTGGCGGCAATTCCCCCCAGAGCCAGAGCGGCCGAGCGGATAAACCGGCGCCTCGGAACCGGAGCGGCAATTGCAGTTCCGGCCTGTTGGTCTTCATCGCGGTTATCACTTCCGGAGAGAGCTCCGGGAACATCGTTTTTTCTTCGTCTTGTCATAGATCTCTTCAACGGTTGATAGAGCAACTCTGCGACCAGCAGGAAGGTTCCTGCCAGGAACGCATTGGCCTGAAGCAGCACCCAGGGGATCCAGATCGCATTGATGATCTGATCGGCCCAGAGAGGATGCCAGCTTTTGTAAAGGAGTTGCAGATAGGCCGGCGGAAGGTCCAGAAGGATGATCGCAACCACCCCCCAGCCCCATATTCTTCCCCGCCGGACCGGACGACGACGACGCAGAACGGCAAGGAGAGATTGCAGGACCAGAATGTGGAAGAGGAGAAGAACCCCGACCGTTATCAGGTTCAATGTGAACTGTGAGAAGAGCAACAACATGCCGGCGGATGACGATTGGAAGGGATGGGCTATTTCATGCAACGGAGACGTGTCATGACCCCGGAACGATCCGCTTCCAGGCTTCGGCCGCACGGTTACGGAAGCTTTTCGGTGCCGAAGCGAACGATGGGCTGAAGACCATCCCGCCATTCCCCGGAACGCCCCGGTTCACCTTCAGGTTGTCCGTTCCGGTAACCTCATAGACGGCTGTGCCGCCGTGCAGAACCAGTCCGTATTCTTTCGGTGAGACATCGCAGTTCCCCTCGACGTTGTAGACGAAGAGGACCTCGGCCACCCCGTCCTCGTTCAGGTCGGAGACCTCGATATCGCCGACGATTCCCTCGCCGGGATCGCACGGACTCACGCCGCTGTAGA
>CBFGQN010000504.1:0-3524 GCA_965650895.1 uncultured Ignavibacteria bacterium
GACTACGACGTGATCTTCCGTTTCGAGCCGACCGATTCTTCTCTTGTCGTAGCGGAGATCACCATAGAGATCGACGGCTGCAGAAAAACATTTCTGGCTTCAGGGGGAACGTGGAGAAACGGCTCGGCCCCTCCCGACATTCGCCTTGTCGTGCCGAACGGGGGCGAACGCTTTCCGGTCGGGAGCAACACCGACATCCACTGGACCGGCGTTCTGCCGTCCGACACCGTCCGGCTCGACTACAGCACCGACGCCGGCCGGACCTGGAACCTGGTCGCCGACAAGGCGACCGGTCTGAGCTATCCCTGGATTGTGCCGAATACTCCAAGCGAAACCTGTCTTGCGCGGGTGACGGTGGTTGACACCACCGGTTCAGCAGGAGGGGAGGGCGGATTGATGCGGGTACGACGTCTCTACACACAGGAAGATCACCTCTCCTACGGACCGATTTCAGCAGCACGATTCAGCTACGACGGGAAGTACATCGCAACGGCAACGGAGAACCTGACCGACCGGATTCGGATCATCAAAACGCTTGATGGAAGTCTGTGGCAGAACCTGACGCCGGAAGGGGGGGTCGTCGATCTTGAGTTCAGCGACGACGGCAAACTTCTTGCGGCCGCACTCGGCAACAGACAGTGGGTGATCTTCCCTCTTGTCTCCGGATCGATCATCCGTCAGCCGACCTCCACCGATCCGACCGCCGTGGCGCTGAGCAAACCGGGGGGAGCGATCATCGGCATCGGAGATGCAGCCGGTTCCGTCGCACTCTACAACGGCACCACCGGAGCCTTCATCCGCTCATTTGCGACCGGCATCGGTTCGATCGCTTCCATCGAGTTCAATCCCTCCTCAACCGAAATCGTTGTGGTCGGGAACAACGACTCCATCAAATTCTTCAACCTGAACGGAAGTCCGGCCTCTCCGGCAACCCTTCCCAATCTTGTGGGAGCAAAAACCCATACGCCCGGACTCGGCATCACCTCGGCCCGCTATTCCCGCGACGGCAACCGGATCGTCTCGGCCGGCAACGGAGGGGATGCCTACACGTGGGACCGCTACGGCGGGAGATGGAAAGATTCCATTGCCGGGCACAACGACGGGGCATTCAGTCCGGACGGGACCCTGATCCTCACCGGTGACGGCGACGTCTTCTGGTCAGGCGGCAACACACCCGGCATTCCGAAACTCTGGGATGCCGCGACCGGGAACAAAGTGGGCGAGTTGAAAGGGGGGACCGACGGCCATACCAAAGCGGTCACCAGCGTCGACATCACCGAACTGAACGGCATCTACTATGCCGTCACCGCAGGACTCGACAAAAAGGCCATCGTCTGGGAGATCAGTCCGAACGATTCGGCAAAAGGGACCGGAAGCGACGTATCGGATGCCCTCTGGGCAATTGTCGATGCCGAACTGGAGGCAGTGGCCGTCGATTTCGGAGAGGTATTGGTTGGAAGCGCAAAGGACTCGACACTCGTTGCCTATATCCGGAACACCGGAGGGATCACCGTTGATATTGAAGAGATGCAGATCACAGGGGGGAACGCCGCAGCATTCGACATCATCTCGGGGATTCCTCCCTTCAGCATTCCCCCCGGCGAAGCCCGCGAAGTGGAGCTTCGCTTTACCCCCGGAACGGTCGGTCCGCACAACACGACTCTTGAAATCCGTTCAGCCTTCGACACACTCCGTCCCGCACTGCTGGGGGAAGGAATCGCACCGCAACTCAGGATCGATGCGGGGATCGTCGACTTCGGGCAGGTGGAAGTGGGGAGCTGGAAGGACTCGCTGGTGCAGGTTGTCGTCACCAATATCGGCACGGCTCCCTTGACCATCACTTCCACCCAACAAAACGGCCCCGACATGGCATCGTTCTCGATTCTCTCCGGCGAGGCTCCGTTTACGCTTCCCGCCGGCGCCTCCCAGCCGATGTCCCTGCGATTCACGCCGGCTACCTCCGGACGCACAAGCGGAACGATCCTCTTCGGTTTCAACGGTCCCGGTTCTCCGGCGGTCGTCACGCTGTTCGGCAGGGGTTTCTGTCCGACGACGATATCCCGCGCACGGGCCGAGGCCGGATCGGTCAGCGGCGCTCAGGGCGACACCGTGTCGCTTCCGTTCACCATCGTTCCGCTCGATCCTCCCGCCCCCTCTCCTCCCGGAACGCCCTCACCCGGACCGCTCGGGTTCACCGCCTACTTCACGTTCAACAACACGTTGCTGACGCCGGTAGAGAAGAATGCGATCACCGAAGAAGGACCGACGGAACGGACAGCCGCATGGCAGGGAGAATGGAATCCGCTGGACAGTTCGATCACATGGCGGAATGGAGTGCCCCGCTTTATCGCAGCTCTGGGGAATGAGGAATCAACGCCGGTGGCGATCGGAAAGATTGAATGGAACCGGGGTTGTCCTCCGGATGTGGCAAAACTGAACGGTACCTTTACTCTCACCGAACTCTGCCGCGACGGCGGCACGCGTCTGTTCAGCGCCGACGGTTCGTTGAAACTTGTCGGAGCCGCGCCGAATCCGGTCCTCTCCGAAACGGCGATCCGTTTTGCATTGATTGAAGAAGGGGAGACACGGCTCTACCTGATCAACATGCGGGGAGAACGTGCGGCAACGCTGGTCGATGGTCCGATGATTCCGGGCAGCTACACCGCAACGTTCAACGCGTCGGAACTGGAGTCCGGCACCTACCTCATCGTCCTGGAGACTCCGACGGCTCAGTTGAGCGAGCGACTGATCGTGCGGGAATAAGGGAGTGTGTACCGGCCTCTTCTTTCGGTTCTGCCCGATATATCGTACACGGATCGGCACTGATCCGCGTTGATCCCTCCACCATCACCATTGCCGTGTGATGCTGCCGGGCAACGTCGTCTTCGATATTGCTGCGGACTGGAATGCAGGGCGAATACGGGGGAATGCGAATACGGGGGCAAATGTTTTTGCCCCCTACGCCCCCACTCGCAACTCATACGCTCATACACTCCTCAACCACCCCCGGCACCGTCGCCCCCAGACATACCTTCAAACCTTCGAGTGCCCGACGATCCACCCGGCCCGTCCATTCGTCCATAAAGATCTTCTTGAATTCTATCGCCAGCACACAGACCGAATCGGGATAGCGCTCGTGAATACGGCGCGAGAAGTCTCCCCCCTTGAACCTGACGTTCTCGCGAACATCGAGTCGTCGTCCGAGACAATCGGCCCGGGAGAGGTCATCGATGAAGCGCTCGACGATATGACCGAACCGATCTCTGTCGAGCGTTCCGGTGCCGACGTTCACCTCCGGATTTCCGGCCGGGTCGGCCGGCTCCTCGCCCGGACCGGAACGCCGATGGTTATAGCTGTGAAGATCATAGAGCACCACCGTTCCGAATCGCTCCACCCATTCATCCAGCAGCGCGAAGAGATCGCGGTTGAACGCATCGTAGAGCTCCAGGCTGTGTGTGAAGACCTCTTCCGGGACATCATCTTTCCAGACGGTCATCCCCCAGGCATCTTCCGGACGACGGTAG
>CBFGQN010000505.1:0-3503 GCA_965650895.1 uncultured Ignavibacteria bacterium
GAGGTGAAGGAGGGAAAGATCGTCCATGCCGGTCGGCAGAACCGGGAGGGGGTCGATCCGATCCGCTATATCGAGGGGGGACGGGATGCGTGGTGGTTGCGGAGAGAAGGGGCGGAGTATGATTGACGAATGGCGAAGTTCGATTGGCGATTTTCGATTTGCGAATGATGAAGTTCAGATTGGATTGCCGAACAATCGCCGATCGAAATCTTCCGTCCGAATACCAAACACCCGCTGCCGAAAAAACCGGCAGCGGGCATTCGTTCTTCATTCGCCAATCGCAAATCGAAATTCCCTTGCCCGTTATGAAACGCCCGCCGCCGGCAAAACCGACAGCGGGCGTTCATTCCTCTTCATTCGTCAATCGAAAGTCGTCAATCGACAATTGCAATTTTCTCCGTTCCTCCGTTCCCCCGCACTTCCGGATAATACATCAGGCTCGCCACGGTCGGCATCACCGAGTAGTCTCCCGGTATCTGTGCCCGCATGATGTAGGTCAGTTCATGCGTCCGCGCATCGATCGAGGTGGCGAAGAAGGCGATCTTCTCGTCACGCACGTCCCGGTCGGCATACCACCAGTTCCAGTTCCATCGGCGATAATAGTAGTCATCTCCGTCGTTGCTGTATTCGTCTTCGCCGATGATCGTATAGCCGTCGGTGTCGGTGATCACCTCGCATCCGGCCGGCAGAGGATCCTCCATCATGAAGTACTCGTACCGGCTGTCGGGCGTCACGGTCAGCTTCACGAAGATCTCGTCGCCGCTCTTCAGCGGACCGGTGATCTTCCGCTTCTCGTAGACGTATGCTCCTTTCCGCTTGACCCGGTTCAGTTTATAGTACTCGCGCCGGACCTTGAACCCGGCTTCGCCCGGCTGGATGGCATCTCCCGTTGCGTAGTAGACCAGACGTGCCGAGGCGTAGAGCCGCCCCTCGCCCGACTTCTCGACCGTGACGATGTTCTCTCCCTTGCGGAGTCCGGCGGCCGCGACTTTGACGGTCTGCTCCGGCTTGAAAACATCGTCACTGGTGATCCGCTTCCGGAGCACTTCCTTCCCGTTGACCTTCACGACCATGGTGTAGTCCGGGTTCAGTTCGTTCGATGCGCGGAGATAATCGACCAGCGAGTAGATGACCATCGCCGTCTGCCGCGTGTTGTGCCAGGCCGAGCCGTTCTTCTGGGCCAGGAGCCAGCGGACTCCCTTGCTCACCAGTTCGGTCTCTCCCTCAATCTTCAGCAACGCCTTTACCGCCGCCGCCGAGGTCTCCACCTGATCGTCCTGCCAGTTGTAGTGCCATGTCGAACCGGTCCAGAATGCCGAGCTTCCGGTCTCCTTCACATTCGCGATCAGCCGCCCGGCCAGTCCCTTCGCATTCCGCGTATCCCCCTGTTCGTGTGCGGCCAGAGCCAGGAGCGCAATCGCGTAGTTGTTGATCTCTTTCTCGTCTGCCAGATCGTTGATCCGTTCGCGGACCATCCCGTTGTTCTCGTTCTTCGGATCGGCGACGCTGGCCACATAGAGCATATAGGCCTCGGTCGTGATGTTCAGTCGCTTGTCGTCCTGACTCAGTCCGCCGCCGGCGATGCGGGCCTCGATCAGATCGTACAGTGCCGACATCCCCTGCGTGTACCGTTCCTGCGAAACGTCGTATCCGGCCTCCCGCGCGATCGCCAGACCGTAGATCACGTAGGCGGTCATGAACGGATTCGTCTCGTCGTTCTCCCACCAGCCCCAGCCTCCGTCGCCGTGCTGGAGCGTATAGAGTCGCTTCAGTCCTTTGTCGACCATCTTCGGCAGTTCTTCACGCTTCGTCTGGTCGAACGGAACGCGCAGGTCTTCCAGCACGTCGGCGACAACGACCGTCGGGAGGAAGCGGCTCATCGTCTGCTCGACGCATCCGTAGGGATAGCCGATCAGTTCGTCGAGCGCCCCCAACATCGAGCTTGCGGCCGAAGGGGAGAGGTTAATGTAGAGTTCTCCGGTCTCCAGCTTCCCGTTTGCCGGAATCGCCAGACGCATCTCCCGCGTGCCGGCCCGCTCGGCGATGTCGGCGATGCCGCTTGTGCCGGTCTTTACCCCCTGCGGCAGGATCGGAATCTTCAGCTCCATCGCGTCCGATTCCTCGTTCGTCAGGGCCTTCACCGTAAAGGTTGCCGTGCCGATATCCTCGGCCTCGATCTTCCAGTCGATCCGCTCCTCACCGTTTGCCGGGATCGTTACGCTCTGTGTCCTTCTCTCCTGCGTCACGCCGTCGGCGGTGAACTCCACCCTCACCTGCTTCGGCGAGGAGAGATAGTTGTGGACGTTCGTGGCGATCACCAGTTCGTCCCCCTGCGTCAGGAAGCGGGGCGTCTCCATCCTGACGAGCAGGTCTTTCCGGGCGATTACCTCCGCGGTCGCCTGTCCCACCTGTGTGGCCTGCGTCACGCCCCGGGCGGTGATCCGCCAGGTCGTCAGGTTGTCCGGGAACTCCACCGGAATCGTCGCGTAGCCGCTCGCGTCGGTCCGGACCGAGTGGGTCCAGAACATCAGGTCGCGGAAGTCCTTGCGGAGAGCGGGGGTGACGAGTTGGGCTCCGTCATCCATATCCTTTAAAGCAGCTTTATCAGCAGTTTGTGCTGTGGGGGGGGCGGCGACCCTGTTCCTGGCTCCATCCTCGGCATCGGCTCCAAGTGATGCTTCACCCGCCGCCATATCAAATGCCATCTCCTCCCTCGCCACATTATAAAACCTGAAATCCAGCGAACTGCTCGTGTTTACCTGATTCCACCGTTGCCCGTAGAAGAACGTCTCGATCTCCGGCGTGTTCTCCGGACGGATGGCGTAGATCGCCTCATCCACAACCGCGAGGGCCACGTCGACCTGCGGGGCCGGCTCCCCTTCGCTGTTCAGAGCGCGGACGGTGATCGTCCCCTTCTCTCCCGGCTTGTACTCCTTCTTGTCCGGTGTGATTTCCAGTCTGATCAGCTTCCCTTCCGGCGCAACGGTGATCTGCTGTTGCGTCGAATACATCCGGTCGCCGACGAGCGTCGCCGCGCTCAGGAAAAAGGTCGGGGCGTAGCGGTCCTCGATCGGCACGCGGATCACCGCGCTGTTCCCGCCGAGGCGTTCCACCTGATAGTTGAAGATCGTCGGACCCTCGGCGGTGATCAGCAGGTCGGTCCCCTCGATCGGCATGATGACCAACGCGCTCATCGTCTCACCCGGCTTGTAGAGATCGCGGTCCGGAATGATCTGCACGCTGTTGCTCGTGTTATCCCACCACTGGTAATCCTTGTCGGCCACGTAGATGCTTGCCGATGTGGTGATCTCGTTCCCGCGATCATCCTTTGCGGTCACCTCGGCGGTCAGGTAACCGGCCTTCGGCGCGTCGAACGTCACCGTGCCGTTCCCGTCCGATCCGGTGCGACCCGATCCGCTCCAGATTTCCTCGTCATGCCGGTCCTTCTCCCACCAGGTTCTCTTGACCGTCACTTCACATGGTGTCGAGATCCCTTTGTCCCC
>CBFGQN010000506.1:0-3502 GCA_965650895.1 uncultured Ignavibacteria bacterium
TCCCGGAGATTCGTGTGATCCCGGAGATTCGGTAATCCCGGAGATTCGGTAATCCCGGAGATGCGGTGATTCCGGAGATTCCCATGATCCATATCCAAACACACACGACGCGAACTCGGCGATATCCTCCTCACCCATCCCCCTCACCCAACCGATTGATATCCCGGCTCCGCAACACCGGCATCGAACCGTTATCCAGTCCCGCCTCGATCAACGCCCGACCGAGCGTTGCCGTCGTGGTCACGTAGCCGGGAAAGATGCGTTTCAGCAGAGGATAGAAGGGGGAGAGAATTTTGTAGAAGATGCGGTAGACTCCGGTCGATGAACGGACGCCGCTGACCGGATGGATGTAGAACGGGCGGAAGATCCGGACGTGACCGAAGGGGAGAGCCTGCAACGCCCTCTCGGTCTCTCCACGAACCCGTGCCCACATCTGCCGACTCGTTCCGTCGTCATCGGCCCCCTCGCCGGAGACGTAGCAGAAGGTCATCCCGGGATTCAGCCGAAGGAGCGTCCGGGCGGCGGCCAGCGTCAGATCGTAGGTCATGCGCCGGTACTCCTCCTCGCTTTTGCCGACGGCCGTGGTGCCGAGGCAGAAGAGACAGGCGTCGTATCCGCTCAGACGATCCTCGATGCCTGAGTAATCGTAGAAGTCGGAGATGATGATCTTTTCCAGCTTCTCATGCTCCACACCGCAGGAGCGGCGGCCGATCACGAGAACCCGCCCGATTCGCGCATCGCGCAGACATTCAATCAAGGCCCCCGAACCGATCATGCCGGTGGCGCCGAAGAGGATGGTGTTCATGGCTGTATTACATCTGGTGTCGCGGCAAGATACGACATCCTTCCCTGTACCTTTGCGGTTGCCGTTTGCGTGATTTTCTGCGTAAAACCACGAAGGCTGTATTAACTCTTTCAGATCATCAGACTTTAACTTCTCTTCGACTGAACTGCGCCCCTAATTTAGGGCCTGACAATCGGATGTTGGTCCGACAACTCCTCGTTCTGATTGTGAGAGAGAGCTTCTAAAATGTGTATCTGGACGGAATGAACATTAACATCAATGGCACTGAGTGGTTATTCTCCGGCAACGGAACGGAAGATCGAGCAACTGCTGGCGAGCCTTTACTCGGAACTGAATATTCGGAAACCGGACGACCTTTACGGTTCGGTCTGTATTGAGGTCCGCTATCAGAACGGCAAGCCGGTAGGACAGGTCGACGTACAATTGAAGTACGTGATGAAGAGGAGCGAAAAGAGACAGCGAAGGGAATAAGTTGGAAGAAGGGGAGGGAGCCGGTGAAGAGGGAAGAGAAGGTCCGTACAACGAAGATTCCAGGCGCGTTGCGCACAGCAAGCCCTGTAGGAAGTATCGGTATACCATGGGTGCCGGTCCTTGCCGACAGGGCTTTTCTGCAGGTGCCGGCGGATATGTGCGGAGGAGGGTAAAGGCCGCCGCTCTCTCTTCGAATCGAAAGCCGACAGTATGTCGGCAGGGAAATGTCCACGGAAAACGACGATGCGAATGCTGTCGTCGCGACATACATAACGGATTGAGCGCGTTGCGCACAGCAAGCCTCGTCTGCGGAGACTTCCATGCGGTCTCCGCGACGAGGCTTTTGCGTTTCGGGCCGCAAGCGGACTAACGACACAGAGTTGTGTGGGGCGTAATAAAAAGGATACTAACGAAAGCTGCCTGGTCGGATATGATCAACGGATGAGTTAGTAAAACAGATAGTTATTTAATCATCAATTGTCAAGAATCAATTGGAGAGAGGAATGAATTTCAGACGATTTGCACAGAGTATATGCATGGCGCTGGTCATGCTCGGAATCGCTTCGACGGCCAGGTCGCAGGCGATTCCGGGAGCCGTTCAGCTTTCAGGGTCATTGACGTCGAACCGAACGCTTTCGGCCGATTCGGTCTACCAGATAACGGGATTGCTCAAGGTGGAAAACGGAGCGGTCCTCACCATCCCCAAGGGGACGCTGATCTACGGCGATAACCGGGGAACGCAGAACGGCATCCAGGTGCAGCAGGGGGGGCGTATCGAGGCGACGGGAACGAAGAACTGTCCGATTATCTTCGCCTCCGCCGTTCCGCAGGGATCGCGCGCCGGTGGAGACTGGGCCGGCATTATCCTGCTCGGAAACGCTCCGATCAACAACGGACCGACGGCAACCATCGAGGGTGGAACCGGAGGCGTCTATGGCGGGACCAATGCGGCCGATAACAGCGGAACGCTGAAGTATGTCCGCATCGAATATGCCGGATCCCTTTTCTCGGCCAACAACGAGATCAACTCCCTGACGATGGGGGGTGTGGGGACCGGGACAACGATCGATTACGTGCAGTGCAGCTACGGTCTCGACGATGCGTTCGAGTGGTTCGGCGGCACGGTCAACGTCAGCCACCTTGTGGCTTTCGGTACGCTGGACGACAACTGGGATACGGACAACGGATACAGCGGCATCGGCCAGTGGCTCTTCGGATTCCGGGACATCACGAAGTCGGACATCTCCACCTCGAACGGTATGGAGGCCGACAACGATGCGACGGGATCGACCAACACGCCCCTTTCCCATCCGAAGTTTGCGAACATGACCGAGGTGGGACCGTTCTACGACGGCACGGCCACCACCGGCATCTTCGGTCGCGTCGGACACTGGCGCCGCAATACGAACTATCAGTTGTATAACTCGGTGCTGACCGGCTACGATGAGGGGCTGCGTCTGGACGGAGCTGGAATCGCCGCAAAGATTGCCGGCACCTCCGCATGTCCGCAGCCGGGAAGTTTCGAGACCAAGGGAGTCTACGTCTCGGCCCGGAACACCACGCTGAACGCCGTCAGCGGCGTCAGCGCGACCGATGCGGCCAACTGGTACGGCTGTACCGGTGCGGGAAATGGAAGCAGTACCACCTTCAACACCGCCGGACTGCTCGCGGTCGGTCAGGCCGACCTGAACAATCCCGATCCCCGTCCGTCGACGACGGCTGCTCCGGCTACCGGAGGCGTGACTCTGCCGGCGGCATACGGCGGACGGACTTCCACCAGCTACCGCGGAGCCTTCGATCCGTCGCTGAGCCGCGATCAGCAGTGGGATGCCGACTGGACCAACTACGATCCGCAGCGGACGACCTACGTGAAGCACAAGATCGGGTGGAACCTGGTTGCTCTTGCCAACACGCCGACCGGTGCGAACAACCACAAGGATTCGATCTACGGCTTCAACAGCTCCAACGCATTCAAGTTCGATCCGGTCAACGGCTATCAGACCGAGAACTCGATGAATTCGCAGGTCGGTTACTTCCTCCAGCTTGATTCGAACTGCATTGTCGAGCAGGTGGGGAATGCCGTTGCGCTTCCCACGACCACCGCTTCGCTTCCGGCCGGATGGAACATCGTTGCCACCGGAGCCAGCGTCTACGCCACACCGGCGAACACAAAGCTGAACGGAGCCACGGTCAGCCTCACATTCTTCGAATTCGATCCGGTTGCCG
>CBFGQN010000507.1:0-3498 GCA_965650895.1 uncultured Ignavibacteria bacterium
GTTATAATGACCGAGAGTTCTTCCTAAGTTCTCTACCAGCGGATCTTTCCACTCCAACGTGAAGCCGGTGGGATAGAACTCGACAGTCGTATCGGTATCGACTCTCTTCAGCCGATAGGCCAGAGCTGCAGCGGCCGATGCGCCGTCATTGCATGGTGAGTGGTAGAAGCAGAGAACCGCAGACATAAGATAACAATCGTGAATAGTGAACTGGAGTGAAGCGAGCCGGAGATTGCTTGGGCAGATGGTGTGATCTGCTGTCTGAAAGCAGCCCGACAAATATTTGTTCCGGACTCTTCATTCGACATTTGCAAATCGCAGATCGACAATTCGCAAATCGACCTTCCCCCTCCTTCATCCGCTCCCAAGATACGGGATAGCGGAGATTCAGCGGATGGATCGTTGCAATTGATACATGATGCCGAGAGAGAATGAGAGAGAGCGGTTCTTCCAGACACGATCGTCCTTGCGGGTCGGGTCGGGTATCAGAAGATTTTGCAGACCGTGGAAATAGCGGCCGTCGAAGGTGATGCTGTGGCGGGGACTGAGAAAATATTCAAGACCGAGGCGATATTCGAGGCCGAAGTCGAACTCCTCAAGCCCTTTGGTGATACTGAATGACGTGTCGGCATCCTCGAATGTGACCGACTGGGTTCGGGCAATCAGGATGCCCGGGACGGCGCCGAACCCGGCAGAGGCCTCGAATTTCGGGCTGATCGGTACTCCAAGCCGGAACAGGATGGGAAAGTTCAGATAGTTGAACTTGAACGTCTCCCGCAAGGTTGTCCCTCCATTCGATCCGTACTCGGAGTGAAGTCCTCGTTGCGTGTATTCGGCTTCAAACAGGAAATAGACGGGATAGGCAAACTCCATCTCTGCACGTAACCCGCCGTGGAAGCCGTACTTCATCTCCGGAGCCAATGGGATGTATTCGACGTGGGCGCTGCTGAAGCTGGTGCCGCTGAAGATTCCGACCCGAAGCTGCGGTTGCATGGAGTCGGCCAGGATCAGCGAGTCCAGAATAGCCCTGGCAACCGAATCTTCAGGGGTCAGGGGGACGTTCTCCGGTTGTGCGGACAGTTCACCCTGTACCGAAATCAGCATGAGGCTTGTGCCCAGGAACAGCAGGATTGTCGAAAAGAGTACGGTTCTTCCCATAGGGCTCTCTTGGTGCAAAATGTGTCGTACCATAGAACTCTTGACGGTCCCCGTATGTTACAGTCCGATCCTGCAGAATCGTCGATTTTACATTCTCAGGGACTCCTCTTCTTTCTGAACATCGAGCCTGGAGAGAACGTTCGCCAGGACGTGAACCGCTCTGTCGGCATCTTCGTTCGTGACATCCATGTGGAAGACGACACGCAGCGCCCCTTTGAAGGCCGAAGATATCAGAACTCCCCCTTCCTTTGCCTTTTGCACGATCTGATGGAGGTCGTAACCGGGAATGCGGAAGACGACGATGTTCGTATCCGGAGCCTCACCGGCTTCCACCTGATCCAGGGCTGCAATTCCATCATGGAAGATTCGGGCTTTCCGATGATCTTCGGCAAGGCGATCGATGTTGTTGTCCAGTGCATAAAGACAAGCGGCGGCCAGGATTCCTGCCTGCCTCCACCCTCCTCCCCAGATTTTTCTGAATCTGTGCGCGATGTCGATCGTTCCGGAAGAACCGACAATGATCGACCCGATCGGGGTACCGAGTCCTTTGGAGAAACAGAGAGAGACCGTATCGAATGACTCGGCATACTCGGAGAGGGGAATACCGCTTGCCGCAATGGCATTCCACAGGCGTGCTCCATCCAGGTGGGTCGATATACCGTGATTTTGTGCGATCCGGTTGATGATTTCGGCATGTGATTTTGGAGTTATTGTTCCTCCTTGTCTGTTGTGTGTCTGTTCTTGTGCAATAACGGAAGTTTTAGGGAGATAGTAGGCATCTTCACGAATTGCCCGCTCTACATGATCAGGATCGAGACGGCCGCGCTGATCCCGGACCGTGTGGAGCTGAATGCCGGATAACAGACTCGGCGCAGCGGTCTCGTAGTTGAAGATGTGGCTCTCCTCCCCTATGATCACTTCATCCCCCGGATTTGTCAGTGCCTTCAGACAAAGCTGATTTCCCAGAACTCCGGTTGCGACAAACAACGCGCGCTCCTTTCCGGCCATGGCTGCCACCCTCTCTTCCAATTCGTTGACCGTCGGGTCCTCACTGTAGACGTCGTCTCCCACCGAGGCCATCATCATTGCCTGACGCATCTGTGGTGTCGGTCGGGTGACCGTATCGCTTCTCAAATCGATCATTGCCGTGTTCTCTTTTCGTATGTGGTGTTGCTCCATAAAAGTCGGATTCATTTTCGAATGTCGATGTGCCGAACAGAGAAGTCGGATCGTCCCTGCATCGTGAATGTGAACCGGAAGGTTCAATCGGGAATTTTCGAATCAGATGCGCTCTTCATCGAATGGAGAAGTCGGATCCGTTACTCGCCCAACGTCAATCGCTCATTGAAATCACTCGTCCGGCTCCGTGACAAGATAGCCCTTTCAAGCCATGCTTCAAGCAAGCTGATCCATTACTTCAGCTAAGCTGCAACCATTCCTTTAACCATCGGGAATCGCCGATCCCGAAAAAATT
Organism: uncultured Ignavibacteria bacterium; assembly: GCA_965650895.1. GTDB lineage: Bacteria > Bacteroidota > Ignavibacteria > OLB7 > OLB7 > JAGWAZ01. The sequence goes on from CBFGQN010000507.1 coordinate 2,633, forward strand.
TAAAGGATTTTGTCACTTCGGGTTTAAGCAGAATCTCATTTGTTTTCAATGCTCAACGCCCCATATTTGTGGCGACATCGAATCGGAGAACCGGGATATCTGGACTTCTTGCATGATCTCTCGGAACCGAGACATGAAGGGTAAGCCCGGATAGAGTGAAGAGGGGCAGAACACCGTAATCGACAGAACCGTTTGTTTTGTATTGATGGAGTTGTAGCGGCAGAGGGGGAGATATTATGGAACGATCACACGAATTGAGCGCAGAAGACATAGCATTGATCCGAACCGCTTCCAGAGAGAGGGAAGAATTCGCGGAGAGGAACTCAACCGCAGGTGACCCCCAGCGCAAGAGGCCCCCCCGTGCAAAAGCCCCGTCCCGCAAAGGAACGGCAAAGAAAAAGACCGAGACGAAAAAGGGAGAACCGACGACCGATCCCGAAGAGCGTCTGACGCAGGTTATCGCTGTATTGCTCGGACTCTGCGGTCTGCTTCTGTTTCTGGCCCTTGTCAGCTACAGCCGTCTGGATCAGGCCAATACGGATGTCGGACTTTCACAGTTGACCGGGTTGCTGACGAACGATCCGGAAATCGCAGCCAGGGCCGACACAACGGAGAACTGGCTGGGTCTGATCGGTGCCTTCCTTGCCAACTTCTTTCTCAACGGAACCATCGGCTGGTTTTCATTGATGATCCCGGCCCTCTTCGGCGTCTGGTCCTGGTCGGTCTTTACAAAGAAGGACCCGGCACTTGTAATGAACCGCTCCCTCTATGTACTGCTGCTCGGACTTCTGGGGGCGACTCTGGTGGGAACCATCCGCGAGATTTCCTGGACCCCGGAAATCGAATACGAATGTACCGGAGCCGTC
>CBFGQN010000508.1:0-3491 GCA_965650895.1 uncultured Ignavibacteria bacterium
TGGGGGGGACGACCCGGTTGATGATTCTGCCGGGACACCCGATCCGTACGTGCGACGGATTGATTACGAATTTCCATCAGCCGGGGAGCACGCTGATCCTGCTGACGGCAGCCTTCCTGGGGGGAGAACTCTGGCGGGAAGTTTACCGGACCGCTCTGGCCGAAGGATACCGGTTCCTGAGTTACGGCGATTCCTCCCTTCTGGTCCGGTCCCGGTTCCCGCAGGGAAACTCTTCGGTTTTCCCGTCGTAGGGGGGGGCTTTTGCATTGTGTGCCGCAGCGGCGTCGGCTATATTTTTATCTTTCCAGGCGGTCTGCAATGACAGGCGCGACTTGCAACAACAGGATCGAAGGCTATTTCGTAATCTTATCCCTTTCCGAGAAGAGAAGCCTCTTCAACAATTCAGAAGATTCATGATTAACAGGAAAACATTGACCAGACGCATTGCTCTTGCCGGCGTGTCTCTTGCGGCTACCACCGTCGCCGCGACCGCGCAGAACGACCTTCCGACCATCGAATACGAACGCTTCACGCTCGACAACGGACTGCGGGTGATATTGTCTGTCGACAGATCGGCTCCGGTCGTTGCGACGTTCGTTCACTATCATGTCGGATCGAAAAACGAGCGGCCGGACCGGACCGGATTTGCCCACTTCTTCGAGCATCTGATGTTCGAGGGGACGAAGAACATTCCCCGTCACTCGATCGACAAGCTGGTGCAGAGCGCCGGAGGGATGCTCAACGCCTTCACGTCGTTCGACGAGACGGGGTATCAGATCCAGGTTCCGAAAAACGAGCTGAAGCTGGCTCTCTGGATCGAATCCGAGCGGATGCTGCACGCCGAGGTGAACGAGACGGGAGTCGAAACGCAGCGGGCGGTGGTCAAGGAAGAGCGGAAATCCCGTCTGGACAATCAGCCCTACGGTTCGATCATGGAGAACCTGGCGAAGCATGTCGGTGGCGGAACGCCGTACGAGTGGACGCCGATCGGCTCGGCCCAGTACATCGATCAGGCGACTATCGACGAATTCCGGGAATTCTATAAAACCTACTACGTGCCGAACAATGCCGTGCTGGCGATTGTCGGCGACATCGACCTGAAGGAGACGCGGGAACTGGTGGAGGCATATTTCGCGGGCATTCCCCGCGGCAAGGATATCGTCAATCCTGAGTTCGCTTTTGAACCGATCAAAGGGGGAGAGGCCGTTGAAATTTCCGAAGCCCACACTCCTCTTCCCGCCCTTCTCTATGCCTGGCGGACCGTTGGCCAGGGACACCCCGATTCCTACGCATTGCAGGTGCTGACGACGGTCCTGGCTCAGGGTGAGAGTTCGCGTCTTTACCGGACGATGGTCGACGAGAAACAGTTGTCGTTGCAGGCCGGTTCGTTCCCGATGTCTCTGGAGGAAGGGGGGATGTTTGCGATGTTCGCCATCGGCCGCTCTCCCGGCCAGAGCATCGACGATCTTGCCGAAGAATTCGACGAGATCGTCGAACAGGTCCAGTCCGAAGGGATTACCGAACACGAGTTCCAGCGGGCCCGCAACCAGATCGAAACGCAGTATGCCGGAAGCTTCAACAGCGTTCTGGACAAGGCCCAGGCGCTGGCGCAGGCCGAGACCTACTTCAACGATCCGAATCGGGTCAACACGGAGATCGACCGGCTGATGGGAGTCAAGCGGGAGGACGTGCAGCGGGTGGCGAAGAGCTATCTGAAACCGGAGAACCGGGTCGTTCTGAAATATGTCGTCCCGAACAACTGATCCCCGCGTCGTCAATCAATCAACAATTCTGAGAACAAAGACAATCACGCGATAGATGAGAATGAAACGAATCACAGCGACCGTCGCGTTCCTAATCCCGGCTTTAACCTTTATGGCACAGACACTCGGAGCACAATCCATTGACCGTACCAAGCGTCCGGCAGCCGATCCGGCTCCGGACATTTCCTTCCCTCCGTACGAGACGTTTGTTCTGAAGAACGGACTGAAAGTCTTTCTCGTCCACGATCCCCGTCCGCTGGTGACGATGCGGATGCTGGTGCGGGGCGGAAATGCCGTCGTCGGGGAGAAGACCGGTCTGGGAGATGCCGTTGCCGATCTGATGACCAAGGGGGCGGGCGGACTCTCGGCGCAGGAATTTGCCGGGCAGATCGATTTTATCGGCGGGAGTATCAGTGCCGGCGCATCGGAAGATGCGATCAGCATCGGCGCTTCGGGATTGAAGAAGCATATCGGCACGATTGCCGATCTCTTTGCAAAGGTCATTCTGCATCCGGAATATCCGGAGGATGAGATCGAGAAGTACAAGGCATTGCAGATCGACGGTCTGAAAGCGAGCAAGAAACAGGCCGACTTCATCGCCGAGTATGCCGTCAGGAAAGTTCTCTTCGGAGATGCTCCGTTTGCCCGGATGCCGAGCGAAGAGAGTCTGAAGGCGATTTCGCGCGGCGATATCTTTGCCTATCATGCCACCTATTTCAAGCCGGAGAATGCAACGCTGGCGATTGTCGGAGACCTGAGCGAGAAAGAGGCGCGCGAGCTTCTGGAAGAACGGTTCTCCACGTGGAAGGGGGGAGGCAAACCGGTGGCTCTGAAATCGGACGGAGTAAAGATCGGCGCGCAGAAAGTGATTCTGATCGACCGGCCGACATCCGTGCAGAGTGCGGTTCGCATCGTCGGACCCGGTCCGGATTACGCCAGCAGCGACAGGACGCGGGCTTTTCTGGTGAACAGCATTCTGGGTGGGGGGACCGGACTGGGGAACCGGCTTGCAATGAACCTGCGGGAGACGCACGGCTGGACCTACACTCCGTACAGCTACTTTTCGATGAATCTTTTCGGGGGAAGCTTTGTGGCGGCCGCTGATGTCAGCAACAACGTGACCGATTCGGCGATTGTGCAGATGATCTTCGAGATCGACCGGCTGACGCACGAGGACGTCCCGAACGAGGAACTGACGCTGAACGTTCAGTCGGCCGTCGGCGGCTATCTGATGTCGCTGGCCAACGCCGACCGGACGGCAAGTCGTGTGCAGAGCATCGACTTCTACGGTCTGCCGACCGACTACTATGAGAAGCTTGTCGACATCTACACGACCACGACTTCCGATCATATTATTGAGATCGCCAAGAAGTATTTCCGTCGCGACGACATGGCGATCGTGGTTGTCGGGAAGGCGAGCGAGATCAGCGAATCGCTTGAGCGGTTTGGTGAAGTGACGCTCTGGAACGAGGACCTGGAACCGGTCAAGGAGATGTCGGCGGCCGATGCCGGAATCGGAGCCGACGAGGCGTGGAATGCGATGCTGGAGGCGATGGGAGGGGAGAAGGCGTTGAAGGAGATCCGTTCTCTTTCAATGGAAGGAGATATGGAGTTGAATGCGGGGGGACAGAAGATTCCGGGTATCTACAAGATGGTGCAGGCCCACCCTGCGAAGGAATACATCGAGATCACCGCACAGTTCGGTCCGCAGCCGATGGTTCTGTTCCA
>CBFGQN010000509.1:0-3484 GCA_965650895.1 uncultured Ignavibacteria bacterium
CGGATCGATCTCCGCCTCCTCGATGGTGATTGATGAAGATAATCCCGGCATCTACTGGCCGACGATCGGCTTCACGGTCACCGGGTCGCTTCCGATTTCGGTTCGCGTGAAGAGGAATATCAAGGGACTCGACTACACGCTCGAGTTCCCGATAGACGACACGACGGTCCGGAAGGAGATCTACAAACTTCAGAGCTACGTGCTGAAATATGCCGATCCCAGTCCGGTCGGTCAGGAGTTCGTCTCGACCGACGGAACATTCGACATCACGCTGACCGCCGCCAACACGGTTGCGATTGCCGGCGGCATCCGGACGTTTGCCGCCTTTGTTGATGCCCGCTACACGGTCACCGCGGAATACTGGGTGCGGGGAGAGCTGAATTCTTCCAGCACACAGACCGAGGACTGGAGCAGTCTCTACCTGCTTGGGTACATCTACGAGTAAAAAAACGGGGAAGAAGGATAAAAGGACAGGGGGATGCGGGTAACCGTATCCCCCCGTTGGTACCGGAGGGGGAGGACCGGAGACGAATCTTCCTGTTTTTTACCGGAAACGCTTTCGGCTCTCCCCCTTGTTTCAATCCGTTCCCCCCGGCGGTTGCGATTCGTTCTTCCGTTGCACACCTGCCCCTGCTGTCCTATCTTTGTAGTCCTTTGCCCGATTTGAAGTATTCCCTCTCATCGCTCCCGAGCCGACAACCACCCCTGCGGGAGGGTTGCGCCGCAAGGGGAGGGTGAAGAAGACGAACCGGATGGACAACGATAGATATGTTCGAGAATCTCAGCGAAAAACTTGATGCAGCCCTGAAAACGCTGACCGGGGTGAAAAAACTGACCGAAGAGAACGTCACCGACGCTCTTCGGGAGGTTCGTCGCGCTCTGCTTGATGCCGACGTGAATTTCCAGACCGTCAAGTCCTTTGTCGAGGACGTCCGCCGCAAGGCGCTTGGTCAGGAAGTCGTCGGCGACGTGACGCCCGGCCAGTTGATGGTCAAGATCATCCACGACGAGCTCGTGGAATTGATGGGGGGAGAGCACAAGGGGATCCGGACGGCACCGGCCGGACCGACGATCATCATGATGGTCGGTCTGCAGGGATCGGGAAAAACCACCCATTCGGCAAAGCTTGCGAACCACTTCAAGTCGAAAGGTGAGCGTCCGATGCTCGTTGCCGCCGACGTCTATCGTCCGGCCGCTATCGATCAGTTGAAGACGCTCGGTGAGGGACTCGGCGTGCCGGTCTTCTCGCTGCCGGGGGAGAACCCGGTGCAGATCGCCGAGAAGGCGGTCTTCGAGGCGAAGCGGACCGGTCGCAACGTAGTGATCGTCGATACGGCCGGTCGTCTGACGATCGACGAGGAGATGATGACCGAGGTGGCGGACATCAAGAAGGCTGTTCGGCCGGACGAGATCCTCTTCGTTGTCGACGCGATGATCGGTCAGGACGCGGTCACCACTGCAAAGGCCTTCCACGATCGGCTCAGCTTCGACGGCGTGATCCTGACGAAGCTGGACGGCGACACGCGAGGGGGTGCGGCCCTCTCGATCCGTGCAGTAGTGAAGACGCCGATCAAGTTTATCGGCACCGGCGAGAAGATGGAGGCGCTTGAGCCGTTCTATCCGGAACGGATGGCTTCCCGGATTCTCGGTATGGGTGACGTGGTCTCGCTGGTGGAGAAGGCCCAGGAGCAGTTCAGCGAGGAGCAGGCCGCAAAGCTTGAGGAGAAGCTGAAGAAGAACCAGTTTACGCTGGAGGACTTCTATCAGCAGATCCAGACGATCAAGAAAATGGGATCGGTTCGCGATCTTCTCGGCATGCTCCCCGGAATGGACAAGCAGTTGAAGGGGGTCAGCATCGACGATAACGCCTTCAAGCAGGTCGAGGCGATCATTCTTTCGATGACGAAGGAGGAGCGGCATCGCCCCGATATCATCAACGGGAGTCGTCGCAAGCGAATCGCCGGCGGTTCCGGAACAAAAGTACAGGACGTCAACAGACTTCTTCGCCAGTTCGACCAGATGCGCCGGACGATGAAGAAGTTGACGAAGGGGAACGTGAAGGAGGCCATGAAGGGAATGGGATTGCCGTCGATGCCGGGAGCGGGATTGATGGGGAGAAGGAAGTAGGGGCGCTTCAACAGGTATAGAACAACAGTGGTTGGCAGAGCTTGGCTCCCGGAACGACGTGGAATGAGAATTCCCGGAATCAAGCTCTGAAAACCAAGAATTATCGATACTATCATACAACAACAATTCAACAATTCCTGAATCATGGTCAAACTTCGTTTGAGAAGAAGAGGGCGGAAGCGTTTGCCGGTCTATGACATCGTTGCCGCCGACAGCCGCAGTCCGCGCGACGGACGCTACATCGAGAAGGTGGGGCAGTACAATCCGCTGGTAACCTCCGGCGCAACGATGCTCGATCGCGAGCGCGTCACGCACTGGTTGAAGACCGGCGCACAGCCGACCGACACGGTGCGGAACATCCTGAGCCGTGAGGGTATCCTCCTGGCAATGCAGATGGAGAGCAAGGGGATTGCCTCCGAGGAGATCGCCGCAGCGGTCGACGCACACGTGATGCGCCATCGTAATCGCGAGACGGTGAAGGCGAACACGCGCAAGGTAGCCGCTGAAGCTCCGGCTGAAGAGGTTGCAGCGGAGGCGCCGGCAGAGATCGAGGCAACCGCACCGGTCGAAGAGGCAGCCGCTGAAGCGCCGGCAGAGACCGAGGCAACCGCACCGGTTGAAGAGGCCGCACCGGCTGCTGAAGCTGTTGCAGAGACTGCACCGGCTGAGGAGACGCCGGCTGCTGAAACTGCCGAGGCCGCACCGGCTGAGGAGACACCGGCTGCCGAAGCATCGGCTCCGGCTGCGGAGTCCAACGAGGAAGAGAAGCAGGGCGAATAACACGGAACTCCTCCGCGGGGTGCGCGGAGGCTCGCAAGGGGCTATCGATGCCCCTTGTCTCGTTATGGCTGATCCATCGCTCATACGACTCGGTCTGCTGAGCAGACCGCACGGAGTGGAAGGGGGGATGCGATGTCGGCTCGACCAGCAGAGCGTTCCGGTTATCGACACGCCCTGCCCGGTCAGGATCGGCTACTCGCTCTCCTTCACGCGCCTGTATGAACTGGTGCGGTGCGAACCGGGCAGAGAAGGGGAACTTGTCTGCTTCTTTGCCGGAGTCGATCAGAGAGAAGGGACCGACTCCCTGCGGGATCAGGCCCTCTTCATCGACCCGTCGCTTCTTCGCTACGGCGAGTTGTGGAGCGATCCGGGACTGCTCGGGTACGTGATCAGGGATGAGGAGGGGAAGGAACTCGGCAGACTTGCCGGCATGATCGATGCTCTGGCTCACGTGGTCTGGAGAATCGAGGAGGGGGAGCGGGAGTGGCTTCTTCCGGCAATCGAGGAGTTCGTTCTGGATATTGATGAAGAGCGAAAGGAAATTCTGGTCCGGCTGATTCCCGGTCTCCGGGACGAC
>CBFGQN010000510.1:0-3483 GCA_965650895.1 uncultured Ignavibacteria bacterium
GGCGAGTTGTCGGGGGCAGGGAGTTCGCTCCCTTCGGTGGTGCTGTACCTGCGGGATCCCGAGCGCTACGGTATCTGGGTCAGCTTCATGCAGAAAGCCCTGGAAGCCGTCGGATTTGATTCCCCCGGAAAATTCCGATCCGCAACTGCATATGCGGCATTCAACAATCAGCTTCACCGATTCCGTGAGATATATTCCATACCTCCATCAGGACTTGATCTTGTTCTATGGCATATTGACACGCAGTATCATCAACGACCTCAATCCGGCAATGAACCCATAACCATTGAAGGACTGGTCGAGAAAACAGGTTTCAGCGCACAGTTACTGAGTCAGTGGATATCAGGGCTGGAACGGAAAGGGCAGGCAATCCTTTATGGTCCTCCCGGCACGGGAAAAACGTTTGCGGCAAACGCCGTTGCCGACTATCTGGTCAGTCAGGGGAACGGAGAGAAGGAGATCGTACAGTTCCATCCCGCCTACAACTACGAAGACTTCATTCAGGGTATCCGCCCGGAAACCAACGAAGAAGGGACAATGGTAACGTATCCGGTCCGGGCCGGACACTTCCTGGAATTCTGCAGGAAAGCCGAAGAGCACGGCGATGATCCATGTGTCCTGATTATCGACGAGATCAACCGGGCAAATCTCGCCCGCGTCTTCGGCGAGTTGATGTATCTGCTGGAGTACCGCAAGCAATCGATCCGACTTGCAGGATCGACCGAGCCTTTCAGCATTCCGGAAAACGTCTACATCATCGGCACGATGAACACGGCCGACCGTTCAATTGCGCTGGTCGACCATGCGCTCCGCCGTCGTTTCGCCTTCATTCCTCTTCATCCGAACTTTGACGTGCTTCGGAGCTATCACCGGCGCATGAAGACCGGATTTGATCCGGAGCCGCTGATCGAAGAACTCCGGAGAGTCAATGAGGGGATCAACGATCCGCACTATGAACTCGGCATCTCCTACTTCCTCCAACGTACATCGGCCGACGAGCTGGAATCGATCTGGCGGATGGAGATCGAGCCTTATCTGGAAGAATATTTCTTCGATCAGCCGCAGAAGATGAAGGCGTTCCGGTGGGAGCGGATTGCGGGGAGGATGGGAATGGAAAACGAGAAATTCGCAGAGAGTAACCGCCCGGTGCAGTCGAACGGAGTGGAAGTGATGAACGACGGGGAGATGGAAGCCGAATGAACTCCTCGTCGGTTATCGAAGAAGAACTCCTTCTCCGGGAATTCCAGCCGGTCTTTCTCGACCGGGACGTACTGACCGAGGAGGAAGGGACGGAACTGCACGAGCACTATGCAAAGCAAATCGACATCACCTGGCCGAGTCCGCGAACCGACGGGAAGTGGGTGCTGAGAGCCAAAGGATATGTGGGGACGATCCCCCTTCGCACCGGCAGAGTGCTCCGGCTGGAACCGAAGGTGCCGGTCGGCTCGATCTTTCGCATGCTGGAGTATGCCTACGACATCGATCTGAACGCGGGAGACAACCCGATTGCCTCGGACGGAATCGAGGACCTCTACAGTCTGTTGGCGGCTCTGCTTGCCCGACGCGTTCTGCTGCGGGGACGCCGGGGTCTGCATCGGAACTACATTCCCGAAGAGGGAGAGCAGGCGTATGTGCGGGGAAGACTCGATATTCGAAGATCGGCGGTCAGCCCCTGGCGGGTACGTCCCTGGTGTGAATATCAGGAACATACCTCGGACGTTGAGGAGAACCAGATCCTCGCGTGGACGCTCAGGACGATTCTTCGGCACAGAATCTGTCGCGGCGAGCGTGAACGGATCGTCAGAGCGGCATGGAACATGATCGGAAGTCTGGCCACACCACGCCCCTTTTCCGCCGCCGACTGTCTGAACCGGCTCTACACCAGATTGACCGAGGACTACCGTCCGCTCCACGCCATCTGCCGTTTCTTCCTCGAACAGTCGGGACCGACCCATCGGACGGGAGATCACCGCATGCTTCCTTTTCTGATCGACACGGCGACCCTCTTCGAGACCTTTGTGGTCAAGTGGCTGCAGAGAAATTGCGGTCCGGACTACGGCTTTTATCCGCAGTACAAGGTGGAGGTCGGTTCGAAAGGGGGGCTGAGTCTTCACATGGACATTGTCATGCGATCGGAGACCGACGGACGCATTCTTGCAGTGATCGACACAAAGTACAAAGCACCGCAGAGCGTGGGGAACAGCGATGCTTACCAGATCCACGCATATGCCGCCCACGAGGGGTGCCGGAATGCCATCCTGATCTATCCCCGCCCCCTGCCGACGATGCTTGATACACAGTGGGGAGAGAGTGGAATACGGGTCCGGTCGCTTGCGTTTGATCTTGAAGGGGATCTGGAACGTGCGGGGAGCAGACTGAAGGAGGAACTGCTGTCGGCCCTTGTATGAAAATTCCGATCTATCATTATGTTTGCTCCGAAACAGAAAATCGATCAGGAGATCTCCAATGGATAAAGAGACTGCAATTACAGCAATGTATCCCTCCTACGCCCACAACCCGCGCGTGGTCGCCTTTCTTGAAGACCAGGGGGCGGTCTGGAACGATGAGTGGATGTCCGAACCGCCGGTCTGTCTGCCGGAAGACATTCCCGATCTGGTCCGGATGGCAAGCGACGAAGAGTTGATCTTCAGCGACGCCGACAACGAATGGGTTGCCCCACTCCTTGCGCTGCAGGAACTGGGGAAGCTGCAGGCAGTCGAGGTGATCGACCCGATTCTCAAGCAGCTCAGGATGCCCTGGTTTATCGACGATATCTGGGACGATCTGCGAGGGGAGGAGTATCCGCAAGTTCTGAGCCTGATCGGAGAACCGGCGATCGCTCCGTTGCAGCAGTTTATCGCAAACAGAGGGGCTGCCGAATGGGGACGGGTGACCGCGATTACGGCGTTAAGCAAAATTGTGCAACCGTATCCCGAACTTCGCGAGGCGTGCCGGAGGGGACTGACCGACCTGCTGGAAGGATATAGAACGCAAGGGCCGGAAATGAACGCTTTTCTGATAAGCGCTCTGGTCGATATAGAGGCCGTGGAGTCCTTCGACCTTATTCGCGAGGTCTACCTGAGCGGTAATGTGGAAGTGTCGATACCGGGCGACCTGGAGGCCATCGAGATGGAGCTGGGTCTGAGAGAGAAACGGTCGATGCCGAAGAATTCAAGTCTGTCGGATCACACCGTTCTGCCCTGGCCTGTCTTCGACGACATTCCGGAAGAAGAAGAAGAAGGGTATTTCTATCCCACCGAACAGATTCGCAAAGAACCGAAGATCGGCCGGAATGATCCCTGTCCGTGCGGCAGCGGCATGAAATACAAGAAATGTTGTCTGGGGAAATAGCCCCGCTCCTTTTATCTCTATCCTGCCGTTATCCCTGTCCTGCCGTTTCATGCCATTGTGGCCTTTGGCTATTTGATGGACATGGTGCATCGGTGGGACATGGTGCATCGGTGGGACATGGTGCATCGGTGG
>CBFGQN010000511.1:0-3468 GCA_965650895.1 uncultured Ignavibacteria bacterium
CTGGAGAAACTGCTCAACCGGGTTCACTGCGTTCCGATCTTCTTTTACCGAACCGACCCTCTCGGTCTGTTCTGCTGTCATTTTGCTGCAAGATAGGGAAGAGGGAAGATCTTCACCCATGATCTACGATGCCGTCGCCATTCTCACCCGGGCCGCCTCCACACGATTGCCCGACGCAATCAGAACTTCCCGGAGGGCCTCGGCAATCTCGCCGTCTCCGGGAAGAAGATCAAACGCCCGGCGAAGCAACTCCTCGGCTCGCAGAGCATCCCCCGCCTCCAGCAGTCCTCCGGCAGTCTCCAGAATTCCCCGTCTCAGACGATGCTCGAAATCATCCCGGACGGCTTCAAAGAAGTCATCGTAAAGCGTCGGGAAGGGGACTTCTCCTTCGACGATGTTCAGGGCCTCCTCGATCCACGGGTATGCCCGGAGCAACGCCCCTTCGGCAACCGCCGCCGACGCCCGGCGCAACGCCTCGTCTGCCCCGAGCAGATCGACCTCGACAAGTTCACCGTTCAGTTGCGGAGTCTCACTCTCCGTCAGAATCGCTTCCCGCCCCAGCATCTCGCGAAGCCGGACGACTCCCATATTCTTTTTCTTTCGCGCATGTTCCGGATCGGGATCGTCCCCTCCGGCCAGACGAACGAACTCCTCGGCGGAGAGGGGACGGGAGATCATCCGATCGGCCACCATCAGTCCCAGCAACGTGCGCAGCCGCACGCCGCGAAGCGGAGCGAAATTCTCCCCCGGAAGGGCCACACGGATCGTCCCGAGCATTGATATTCTGATCGGCTCAATCCTTTCCTCCTCACGCTCCTCTTCTCCGATCCGCATCTCCTCTTCTTTCTCAACGATCCTTCTCCAGCGCTGCGCCCCCTCAGTCGCACCGAGCGTCTCCAGCAATCCGATCAACGGCGGTGTAAAGGCCCGGGCGCCATACCGCACCAGCCACTGCAAGCTCCGTTCAAGTCCCTCTTGCGCAACCGGAAGGAAACGCCGGTCTTCCTCCGCATCCCCCCCCATCGCCAGTTGCAAGTGAATGCTTCCCTGCATCGTCAAAACGTCCCGCAACTCCAGCACATCCCGTTCCAGGATCCGGCACAAGTCCGCAAATGAGGCTTCATCCTGCCGGTCCAGACGGGACTTCCAGACCCGAACCCCCTGGGACTTCACGTAGAGCTGATTGACGTGATCGGCGTTCAGAAGTCGGCGGGCCGACTGAAGATCATGGTTCCAGATACCGATCAGACCGATCTGCTGGTCGGTCAGGTGTTCCCTTTCCAGACCGAATGTATCGGCAAGAATCTTTTCGGGGTGATCGATGCCGAGAAAGAAGAGGACGTGCAGGAAGGAGTTGGCCGCCATTGCAGGCATTTCCCCGATTCCTCCGGCCTTTGCAGCCGTTGCGGCCCCCTCCTTCAGTTCCCGCTCCACCACTTCAAGCGACATTCCGGTTGCCGCCGAGGCGATGGCGCGGATGCCGGCAGACATCAGAACGTTCGACCACGCCCCCAGATCGCGGGCGATGGGGAGAAGACGGTCAGCCAGATACCCCCCCTCGGCAAAGCGCCCGATGCTCATCAGGAAATAGCTTTTGCTGGTGCCGTAGAACGGATTGGTCTCCTCGATCTCCTCCTCGATCATCTTCATCGAGGCGACCCGTCCGGCAAGTTCTTCTTCGGTGGAGAAGAACATCAGGAAGAACCGGGCAAGGCGCCGGATCAGGGAGGAGCGGACCTCGGAGGAGAGGGCGGGATCGGCGAGGAGCGTGTCGAATTCATGCTGCAGATCGGCAATCCGCTTCTCGTCATCGACCTGCACACCGATCAGCGTGATCATCTCCAGATGGTAGGCCCATGCCGGACCGTATCGCTGAGCGGGAAAACGTTCCAGCACTTTCCGGGCCTGTTCCTCAGCAACGAACGTGTTGCGGTAATCGATCCGGCCGTAATGTTCTCCCCAGTAGGCGTAGAGGAGAATCCGGGCATAGGCCTCCTCCTCGTTGCTGCAGGTTTCGCTCTCCCGGATCCCCTCTTCAAGCGTCTGCAGCCATCGTTCCGATCCCCGTTCACGCCGCCAGATGGAGAGCTGGATTGTGAGAAAGACAATCCGCATGGACCGGTACTCCTCCGACGGAACGCGTCCCTCAAGAAACAGGAAGAGATGGCGGACGGTCTCCCAGACCTTCTGCCCCTCCTTCCATCCCAAGGTCCGGTCGAACCGCTGCGCGATGACGAACAGACGTTGCAGAGCGTCGACCGGAACACCTCCCTGCACTTCTTCCGGAATCGAACCGAGGAGCCGGACGGGGACCAGCGAGTAAAGAGGGAGATTCTGTGCGAGTATCTCACAGAGAATACCGGGATCGACCTTGGCCTCGTTGATCAGATAGTTATGAAGCAGCGAATGCGTGAAGACCAGGAGGGGGGAACGACTTGTCGGATAGGTTCCGACCGTGCTGAAGCGGGAGGCATCCCGATCGTGTCCGGCCAGAGGGGGTGCGGGATGGCCCGAGAGGAGGAAGAGATCGGTCTGCTGCAACTGCTCGAGCAGATCGGAGGAACCGAGAAGATACTCGGCCGATTCCCGCGCAAAGATCTCCCCCAGCATCGCGATCCGCGAGGCGTCCCGGCGCATCTCCGGAGTCAACTGGGCCACAAGTCCCTCCACCACCAGCGAGACGCTCTGGCGAACCAGGTGCTCGAACTCCTGTTGCGACACCGTCGTTCTCCAGACCCGGGAGTCCCCTCGCCGCTCCACTCCTTTTCCCTGAATCAGAGCGCGGAGAGCCGAGCGGAGGGCCAGACAATTTCCGAAGGTGATGCGGTGGAGTATTTCGGCAATCCATCCTTTCGGTTCCTCCAGGAAGAGTTCCCGCCAGAGGGAAGCGATCTCATCCGGTCCGATCCCCTTCATAGCGATCGTATCAACCAGCACCCGTTCCAGACTGCTGCGTGCATGCAGTTGTACCGGGCGGGCGCAGGCCAGAACGGAGATCGTTTCGTCGGAAAGCCGACCGAGAAGGGAAGTCAGATCGGGCAGAGCCTCGTCAGGCAGCAGATGAATATCCTCGAACACCAGAAGGACAGGTCGAAGGCGACTCAGATGCCGGAGCGAGGAGATGATGCCGCTCAACGTCTCCCCCGGGCCGCCGCGAATGCCGGGGATTTCCCGCTCGTTCCGTTTCTTTTGCAGAGCCTGCACCAGCAGCGAAGCCAGATCGTTGGCTCCGTCGGGATAGAGTTTGGTGTGGATCACCACTCCCCCCTCCCTTTCGATCATCCCGATCGATTCCTCCAGCAACCGGCTCTTCCCGGCCCCCGCCTCGGCGGTCAGCAGCAGCAGGCGCAGATGTTGGGATTCGGCCGTCCCCCGCCAGAACCCGAGGATCCGCTCAAGCTCTTCTTCCCTTCCGACAAATGGGAGAATTCCCTGTCCGAGAAATCGATCAACAACGTGCATGGCCGA